>DATFYA010000149.1 GCA_035315345.1 Candidatus Methylomirabilota bacterium | reverse complement strand
TTGAAATACCTGTGAAGATGCAGGTTACCCGCGGCAGGGCAAAAAGACCCCGTGGAGCTTTACTGCAGCTTGATATTGGACTGAGGTTCAGCATGTGTAGGATAGGTGGGAGACGTTGAAGCTGGGGCGCTAGCCTCGGTGGAGTCACCGTTGAAATACCACCCTTGTTGGATTTCGGCTCTAACAGCGTCCCGTAATCCGGGCGCTGGACAGTGTCTGATGGGCAGTTTGACTGGGGCGGTCGCCTCCTAAAGTGTAACGGAGGCGCCCAAAGGTTCCCTCAGGCTGAATGGAAACCAGCCGAAGAGTGCAAAGGCATAAGGGTGCTTGACTGCGAGACTTACACGTCGAGCAGAGACGAAAGTCGGGCTTAGTGATCTGGTACCTCCGAGTGGAAGGGGTATCACTCAACGGATAAAAGCTACCCTGGGGATAACAGGCTTATGGTGCCCAAGAGTTCACATCGACGGCACCGTTTGGCACCTCGATGTCGGCTCGTCGCATCCTGGGGCGGAAGTACGTCCCAAGGGTTTGGCTGTTCGCCAATTAAAGCGGTACGCGAGCTGGGTTCAGAACGTCGTGAGACAGTTCGGTCTCTATCCGCCGTGGGCGCAGGGAACTTGAGAGGAGCTGCTCCTAGTACGAGAGGACCGGAGTGGACGAACCAATGTTGTACCAGTTGTCATGCCAATGGCATTGCTGGGTAGGTATGTTCGGTTGGGATAAGCACTGAAAGCATCTAAGTGCGAAGCTCGCCTCAAGATAAGGTTCCCCACCGGGTTAACCGGGTAAGACCGCAGCGAGACTAGCTGTTTGATAGGCCGCACGTGTAAGCGCAGCAATGCGTTGAGCGAAGCAGGTACTAATGGTCGAGGGCTTGACCTAGTTCACGCGACTAGCACGCTGCTGGATCGCGTTCGGAAGGGCGGCCATGCCGCCCGTATCCACGACGATCGTTGCTTCCATCCTTCGACGCGCCCCGATGGGCGAGGTCGACATTTGAAGATCTATCCCGGTGACGCTAGCGGAGAGGAACCACCCGTTCCCATCCCGAACACGGAAGTTAAGCTCTCCAGCGCCGAAGATACTTGGGGGGCAACCTCCTGGGAAAATAGGTCGTCGCCGGGATAGTTCATTTCCAGCCTCCCTCGAGGATCGGTGCCGGCACCCCGGTACCACGCTATCCTCGCCAGGTGGATCGGATCTGCCCGTACCTAGCCCTGGCCGACGATGGCCGCACGGTGGCCGACGGGTTTGACCCTGAGCATCGCTGCCACGCCCTGACGCCCCCCGCGCCGCTCGAGCGCTCGCGCCAGGTGCAGCTCTGCCTCACCGAGGCGCACGCCCGCTGCGAACGATTCGGGGCGGCACGGACCGCCTGGCTGGCTGCGTCCAGCGGCCTTCCCCGCGTGGCCCCCGACGTTGCATTCGGGCGCACCCGGCTGGTTCTCGAGCCGGAGGCGGCATGGCGCAACCGGAGCAGCGCCCCCACCACTCGCATCAGCCGGACGGCGCTGCTCGTGGCCGGGGCTGCGGTGGCGGTGGTCGCGCTGCTCGTCCTCAGCAGCCTCGTCGGCCTCCTCGGCGGTGCGCCGGATGGCAGCCCATCGGCGAGCCCATCGGCGAGCCCATCGCCCTCAGCCTCCACGACCCCCTCGGAATCGTTGGCACCGGCATCGGTCGCGGCGTCGGCGTCTGCAGCGCCCGCAAGCGTTCCGCCGGAGACGACCCCGGCGCCCTCCCAGACGATCTACATCGTGCAGGAGGGCGACACGCTGAACCTGATTGCCCAACGATTCGGGACGACGGTCGCAGCGATCCAGGCGGCCAACGGCCTGACCGGGACGGAGATCAACGTCGGCCAGGAGCTGATCATCCCCTGACGTCCCCTCGGCCAGCCCTCAGAACGGAGGCTGGCAGGTCCGGCAGAACGTCGTCGCCTCGTCTCCGCCGATCTGCCGCAGGATCCGACCGCAGCGAGGACAGGCTTCGCCCCCGCGCAAGTGGACCTGGAGGAACTCCCGGTGCTGCAGCTGGATGTCGGGTGGGACCAGCTTCCGGAGGCGCTTCGTGGCGTCGGCCAGGACCGAGCGCATGGCCGCGTAGAGACGGTCGATCTCCTCCGGCTTCAGCGTGCTCCGGCGGCGCAATGGGGCGAGCTTCGCCTCCCACAGGATCTCGTCGCTGTACGCGTTGCCGATGCCGGCCACGAATCGGCTGTTGCGCAGCAGCGACTTCAGCTCGCCCGGATGCTTACGGATCCGCTGGCGGAATACCTCGAGGGTGAGCTCGGGGTCGTCGGCATCGGGCCCCATCTCGGTCCAGCCGGGGATGGCGTCGAGGCCATCGGGCCGGACCAGGTAGAGCTTGCCGAGCATCTCGCGGTCGACGTAGCGCAGCTCGCCGCCATCGGCGAATCGGAGTCGCAGGCCGGTGCGCGAACGGACCTTCTCGGCGCCATCGAGGAGCCAGAAGCGCCCGGCGAGCATCGGGTTCGCGGCCAGCACCAGCTCGTCTCTGCCATCGCGCGCGAACGTGAGGAGCAGGAACTTGCCACGCCGTCGGGAGCTCGTGATGGCGGTGCCGGCCAGCTGGGCAAGCTCTGCTGGCGTGGCGCGCACCAGGATGGGTGTCGGGGCCGACGCCTCGAGCACCAGACGACCGGTGGCGCGTGCCTGGAGCTCCTCCGCCACGATCGTCAGATCGGGCAGCTCAGGCATCTGGGAGCGCCATTGACCGTGTGGTATGCTCCGGCGGCTCTGGAGCAAACAACCGCATAGCACGCGCGGATGCGCGCCTCTCCCATCGGCCGTTACGGAGGAGCACCTTAGTCGTCTGATCGACCATGAAGGCAGCTTCCACCCCACCTGATGAATGAGACGCCCTCCGCATGCGGAGGGCGTTGTTGCTGCGGGGACATTCCACCCAAGGAGCGTATACGCACTTGACCGACGAAACGAATCAGCCCGAGTCGCAGACCGAGGATCCGATCCCCGCTGCGGCCGACGAAACGCACGCCGCGGACGCACCGGCGGAGATGACCGCCGACGCCACGCCGCCGGCCGACGAACTGGCTGATCCCATCGTCGAGGAAGCTGCTGCCGAGGCACAGGCAAAGCCGGAGCCTGAAGCCGCTCCCGAGGCCGTACCCGGGCCTGAAGCCGCTCCCGAGCCTGAGCCGATGGCGGCCGAGGCGGCACCTGAGCCGGAGGCACTTCCCGAGGTTGACGCTGCTCCCGAGCCCGAGCCCCAGCTGATGGCCGCCGAGTCAGCGGCCGAGCCCGAGGAGGAATCTGGCGAGCCGCTGACGATGGCTCAGCTGCTGGACGACCCGTCGAACGAGGTGAAGAGCCTCAAGCACGGCGACGTCGTGGAGGGCACCGTCGTCCGCATCGATCCGGACGAGATCCTCGTCGACTTCGGTGGCAAGAGCGAGGGCGTCGTCTCGAACCGTGAGCTGATGAGCCGTCGCGGCCCGCGCGATGGCGAAGAGGCACGGCCGGAGCTGTCCGTCGGGGACGAGGTCCTCGTCTACGTCCTCCAGCCCGAGTCGCCGGAGGGCCACGCGGTCCTCTCCCTGCGACGCGCCGGCCTCGAGCGCAAGTGGCGCGCCATGCAGGAGCGCTTCGACGCCGGCGAGATCGTCGAGGCGCGCGTCATCGACCACAACAAGGGCGGCCTGATCGTCGACCTGGGCGTGCGCGGCTTCGTGCCGATCAGCCAGATCGTGGACTTCCCGCGTCGGCCGCGCGACGAGCAGCCTCGTGATGCCGCACAGGAGATCGCCGAGAAGCTCCAGCCATTCGTCGGCCGGACGCTCCGGCTGAAGATCCTGGAGGTCAACCGGAAGGCGAATCGGCTCATCCTCTCCGAGAAGGTGGCGCTGTACGAGGAGCGACGCGAGAAGCGCGACGAGCTCTTCAGCAGCCTCCAGGTCGGGCAAAAGGTCCAGGGCACCGTTCGCAGCATCGCGCCGTTCGGCGTCTTCATCGACCTGGGCGGGATCGACGGCCTGGTCCACAAGAGCGAGCTCTCGTGGAACAAGGTCAACAACCCGGAGACCGCCTACGCCATCGGCGACGAGGTGGAGGCCGAGGTCATCGACATCAACCACGAGCGAGGGCGGATCAGCCTCTCGATCCGGCGGCTCCAGCCCGATCCGTGGCAGGAGTCGGTCGCCAAGTACAAGATCGGCGACGTCATCTCGGGCACGGTCACCAAGCTGGTGAACTTCGGCGCGTTCGTGCGGGTGGAGGAGGGCCTCGAGGGTCTGATCCACATCAGCGAGCTGTCGAACCAGCGCGTCGCACACCCCGGTGACGTGGTCAAAGAAGGGGACACGCTCGACCTGAAGATCATCAGCCTCGACTCCGAGCGCCATCGGCTTGGCCTGTCGCTCAAGCAGGCTGCCGAGGCAGGCTCCACCCCCGAGGCGGCACCAACGCCCGCAGCGGCGACGATCGGTGCGAGCGCGACCGCGCCAGCCCGGTTCGAGGAGCGCCCGCGTCGTGAGCGCGGAAGCCGCGATCGCAAGGACCGTGACTACCGCCCCGAGGATGCGATCAGCGAACCCGACGAGGGCATCGACAACACCATGGCCGCGGCATTCGCCGAGTCGGGGCTGCTCGACCAGCTCCGTGCGGCGAAGCCGAAGAAGGCAACCAAGGCTGCCCCCAAGGCCGATGCGACGGAGGAGGCCGAGGCGGAGCCCGGGGCAGCCGTCGCGGACGCGGAGCCCGAGGCAGCCGTCGCGGACGCGGAGCCCGAGGCAGCCGTCGCCGAGGCTCCAGCCGAGGAGCCCGCTGTTGCGGAGGCTGACGCCGTCGCCGAGCCCGAGCCACAGCCGGAAGCCGAGGCCGTCGCTGAGGCGGAGCCCGAGGCAGCCGTCGCCGACGCTCCGGCCGATGAGCCCGAGGCCGTCACCGCCGACGCCGACTCCAAGGAGTCGTAGATCGCCCGTCTCGCCGGCTAGGCGATTCGCACCGGAGCCCGAGCCACCGCTTCTCCTTCGCGATGCCCGGTTTTCGTGAGCGAACCGTCACCGTAGGCCGTAGTACCTATTGAAGGCATCGCGCGGGAGTGGTGCTCTACACTCTGGCCACGTTCGGAGGTCCAGCCAGGGCCGCCGGGCAGACACGCAGGATGCGCAATGGATCGCTTCGACAAGTTCACGGACCGGGCACGCAAGGTGCTGACCCTTGCCCAGGACGAGGCGCAGCGCTTCAACCACAACTACATCGGCACCGAGCACCTGCTCCTCGGCCTCGTCCGGGAGGGCGAGGGGGTCGCCGCGCGCGTCCTCGAGAACATGAACGTCGAGCTCTCCAAGGTCCGAACCGCGGTCGAGTTCATCATCGGTCGGGGTGACCGCCCGGTGGTCGGTGAGGTCGGCCTCACCCCGCGCGCCAAGCGCGTGATCGAGCTGGCCATCGACGAGGCGCGTCGCCTCGGCCACAACTACATCGGCACGGAGCACCTGCTGCTGGGTCTCGTCCGCGAGGGCGAGGGGATCGCGGCCGGCGTGCTCGAGAGCCTGGGCGTCAACCTGGACAAGGTGCGCCACCAGGTCATCCACGTCCTCAGCCAGAGCACCAGCGTGTCGCCGGCGCAGGAGACGAAGCGACCCTCCAAGACGCCGACCCTCGACCAGCTGGGGATCAACCTGACCGAGGCCGCCCGCTCCGGGAAGCTCGACCCGGTCATCGGGCGCGAGAAGGAGATCGAGCGCGTCATCCAGATCCTGGGCCGGAAGACGAAGAACAACCCCGCCCTCATCGGCGAGCCCGGCATGGGCAAGACCGCGATCGCGGAGGGACTGGCCCATCGGATCGTCGCGGGCGACG
>DATFYA010000148.1 GCA_035315345.1 Candidatus Methylomirabilota bacterium | reverse complement strand
CCACGTGCGTCTCGGAGCGCGCTCCTCAATCGCCTTCGCATCAATCACGAACACTCCTTCAGTGTCGGTCAAAACTTCTCGCACTGCGTAGTGCTCCATTACGGAGTGGAACGGACCGACCCGATCCCGAGACCAGCGGGCCACTACGACCGCTCCCACGAGCGGCGCTCGTGTCTCCGCGTCGATGACTTTGCCCCGGTAGGGACCGCGCGGTCCCTGGAGATAGCGCTCCCACGGTTCGTTCGATTGAGCGGCTGCCGCGACTGCCATCGCGAGCACGCACCAAATCGCGAGCACCGGCGCCCAGCGCCTCATCGGCCGCCTCCTGGCGAAACCGGGCGCGCCGGCTTCACGCCCAGGCTCTGCAGCTCGTAGCGGATCAGCTCCGACGTCTCCGGGAGCTCGGTCGGCGGGAAGAGCTGCGCGGCGCTCAGCATCCCGACGAACGTGTTGAAGGCCTCGCTGCGGTCTTCATAGGCGCTGACCGGTTCGAGACGCACCTCGGCGCCTGCGCCGGCGAAGCGGCCGGCCGCCACCCCCGGGGGAAAGAGCTGCGGCGTGTCGGGCAGCGGCGCGTAGCCCGGACGGAACATGACGATGCGCGGCGCCAGGGTGCGCGCCGGGAGCTGGCGCTCGACCGCCGCCACCGCGTGCGTGAACTCGCCAAGCTCGTTGGTGAAGACCTCGCGAGCGGCGACCAGGCGGCGCAGTCCCTGGATCTGGTCGTCGAAGCGCTGCCACAGGATGACGACCGCCACCGAGGGGATCGGCTGGCCGGTCTTGCCGTCGACCACCGTGCCCCGATACGGAGTCGTCGCCACTCGCAGCGGCGTGTCCTCGTCGGCCCGCACGCCAGGACCGCCCGCCAGCAGCGCGAGCAGCGCGAGCATGCCGAAACCGAGGCGAGGTCCGATCAGAAGCCGCGCAGTCGCCATACCCCGTCGGTGTCGATCACGAACAGCACCTGGAAGGAATACGCGGTCCCGCGCTGCACGGCGCGCAGCTCGTACTCGGCGGCTCGGTCCAGCACCCGGACCGGCGTGATCGTGCTCAGGTCCGCCGCGATCTGACCGAGCGCCCCGACGCCCGCCAGCGCCGTGAGCTGGTCCTGGTAGGCCTCCCGGGAGGCGGTGGCGAACAGCGCAACGGCGCCCGGGACGTCGCTCCGGCTGAGCGCATCCCGCAGCGAACTCCAGCGAGCCTGGAGCCGCGCGTCGATGGCGGCCCGGTCAAGCACCTCCACGACCGCGCTCGCCGTGGACACCGCGCCCTGCGCATCGATCACGCGAACGCGCGGCACGTACACGCCCGGCACGGAGTAGGTGAAGCGCTGGCCGTCCAGGCTGGGCCCGATGAAGTCGGCCTGGCCGTTGCCATCGAGGTCCAGCTCGATGCGGGACGGCGCCGGCCCACCCACGATGGAGAACGACGCGCTCAGCGGCGCGGCCCCGGTGCCGGGGTGCGCCCGCAGGGTGAGCCCGCTCTCTCCCTGGTCGGCAACGCTGACCATCACGGTGTGGGTCACGGTGTTGCCCGTCGGGCCCGTGGCGACGGCGGTGAGAGCGGCCGACGGCGGTGCCACCGGCACCATCGCGGCGAAGGTGCCACCCTGGACGGCCGCCACGACTCCATTGACGGTGACGCCGATCTCGGCCCCACCGGACACGACCGTACCACGAACCAGCAGCGCGCCCGAAGGAACCGTGGCGCCGCCGATGGGCTCGGTGATCGTCACCTGCTGCGTCGACACCGTGAAGCTCCGCTGGGCCGGCGTCTGGTCCTCGTTGCCCGCCAGATCGCGCGCCTTGACCGCGAAGCCGTGCGCGCCCGGCGTCAACCCCGACAGCGTCGCCGTCGGCGACCCGGTGAACCCGCCGAAGGGCCCGCCGTCCAGGCTCCACGCGAACACCAGCCCGCTGGCCGGCGAAAGGTTGTCGGCGCCGCCGAAGGTGAACGTCGCGCTGGTGGCCGCGATCGTTTCGTTCGGCCCGCCGGTGATCTGCGTGTCCGGCGGCGTGTTGTCCACGATGACGGTGCGGCTGGCGGTGCCCGTCATCTGCGCGCCGTTCGTGGCGGTCGCAGCCAGCGTATGCACGCCGTCGGCGACCGAGGTGGTGCTCCAGCTGGCGGTCGCGGTGACCGCGCTCGCCGGCGGACCGGGCGCCAAGCTCACGGACAGCGGCTGGCTGTCGGCGCGCAGCGCCACGGCCACCACGCCGCCGGCCGCGGTGGCCTGCGCCTGCACCTCGACCACCCCGCGCACGTGGGCGTTCTGCAGGGGCGCCGCGAACAGCACGACCGGCGGCTCGGCGCTCGGCCGCAGCTCGACCGCACCGATGTCGAATCGCGCCGCGCCGCCCGGCGCGGCGGCCGCCGGCCGGGCGCCTTCGGCGAAGTAATCGGCCTCCAGGCGCGTGTTGAGATCGGGCGTCAGCACCGTCCGCGGATCCGCCCCCCGGTCGACCAGCGGAGACGCCGCGGCCGGCGAGGGATCCGCGTCCAGCAGGTTCGGCGGATTCCCGGCGAGGAGCTCGCGATACACGGTGACCGCGTCGTCGCAGCCGAGGCTCGATCCGACCCCGGCACCCTCCGCGCCGGTGGGCGTCAGGTTGCCACCGTCGGTGGCGTCGAGCACGGCGCCGACGATTTCTCCCAGTCGGTTGCCGCAGACCAGGTTGTTGCGCAGCCCGATGGCCGCGGGCAGCGCGCCCGCCGCCGGCTCCCGCCAGAGGCCCGCGCGGCCGCCGGTGGAGCCCGACTGCACGCCGTTGCCGGTGATCGCGTTGTTGACCAGGAGCAGCGCGTGAGTCCGGCTCACGCTCACTCCGTTCCAGCCGTTACCGTGGATCGTGTTCTGCGCGACCACGTGCAGGCCGCCGTTCGGATCGGTCGTCACGATGCCGTTGCGGCCGTTGCCGACGATGACGTTGTTGACGATCAGCGTGCCCACGTTGCCGCCGGCGATCGTGACGCCGCCGTCGCAGCCGGGCCCGCCGTTGCCCGCGATGCGATTGCGCTCGAGCCGCACCGCCAGATTCTGTCCGCTGCCGCCCAGCGCGACGCCGGCGCCCCCCGCGCCGGTGATGGTGAGCCCGCGGATCGTGACGAAGCGCGATTGCTGGATGCGGATGGCATGTCCCTGGGCGCACTGCTGCACCGGACCGTGCAGCACCACGCTGCCCACCGACGCGCTCGGATCCGCCTGGATGACGATGCGGCTCGCCTCGGTCTTCGCGCTCTGGTTCTTGCCGCTGATGCTCACCTGCTCGACGTACGCGCCGGGCTGGATCTGGATGGTGTCGCCCGCCTGCGCCGCGTTCACCGCGGCCTGGATGCTGCCGTAGCAGGGGGACCGTCCGCCACACGAGGTGTCCGTGCGATTGACGTGACGGATCGTCGTCCCTTCGGCGATCGGCGCGTCGGCGAGCGCGCCGAAGGCGCACACGAGGATGACGCCCAGGATCAGCACGCTCGAGTGAAAAGTCGCACCCATGGCCGTGGCAGGAAAGCACCGCGTGTGCCACGGGTCCACCCGAGCATTCCGACAGGTTTGTCGCCACGTTGGGACGCCGTCGCTCTCGCCGGCGCGACCGCGCCTTCCAGCGGGCGGTGCACCCCGGCCGGGGCGCTGCCTCGCGCGCCGGGCAGTGGTCCACCGTGACGCTGGCCGAGGACCGTGAGGTTGCCGTATAGTTGGCCCCGTTGCGCGAGGGAGGAGACCCGTGAGGCTACCCCGCGACCGCTTCGACTACTCGCCGTTCCCCGCCCGCACGCCCTGGACGTTGCCCAAAGGGGCCCGCATCGCGGTGTGGACCATCGTCAACATCGAGGAGTGGGACATCGAGAAGGCGATGGCCCGTCAGTACCTCACCACGCCCCAGGGGGTGGCCGTGGTGCCCGACGTGCCCAACTGGGCCTGGCACGACTACGGAATGCGCGTGGGCTTCTGGCGGCTGCTCGACGCCCTCGAGAAACGGAAGCTCCGCGCCACCACCGCGATCAACGCCCACGTGGTGGAGGCCTACGAGCCGGTCGCTCGCGCCATGCGGGAGGCGGGCTGGGAATTCATGGGCCACGGCTTCGTCCAGGGAGCGATGCATCTGCTTCCCGATCAGCGCGCGGCCATCCGCCAGTCGGTGGAGCTGCTGGAGAAGTTCACCGGCAAGAAGCCCAAAGGGTGGCTCGGGCCCGGGCTCACCGAGACGTGGGAGACCCTCGATCATCTCGCCGCCGAGGGCATCGAGTACGTCTCGGACTGGGTCAACGACGATCAGCCCTACGAGATCCGCACCCAGTCCGGCCCGCTCGTCTCGGTGCCCTACACGCTCGAGCTGAACGACATTCCGATGATGGTGATCCAGCACCACACCTCGGGCGAGTGGCTGCAGCGCGCGAAGGATCAGTTCGATCGGCTCTACGCGGAAGGCGCGAAGAACCCGCGGGTGATGGCGCTCGCGGTGCATCCGTACATCTCCGGCGTCCCACACCGCATCAAGTACTTCGAGGCGGTGTACGACTACATGCGCAAGAAGCCCGGGGTGTGGATGACCACCGGCGAGGAGATCCACGAGTGGTACCGGCAATCGCGCCGGTGATCGCGCGCCGTCTGCTGCTGTCCGGTCTGCTGGCGCTCTCGATCTGGAGGCCGGACCCCGCGGCGGCCCAGACCGGGCCGCGCTTCACCCTGCCGCCGGGCTTCGCCATCGACGTGTTCGCCGACGGCGTGGGCAGCATCCGCCTCATGGCCTTCGACCCCGCCGGCACGATCCTCGTCTCGGAGCCGAGCCGCGGCCGGGTGCTCGCGCTGCCCGACAAGAACGGCGACGCCAGGGCCGACGCGGCGCTCACCGTGGTGGACGGGCTCGACTCACCCCACGGGCTGGCCTTCAAGGACGGCGCGCTGTACGTCGCCGAGACCGGGCGCGTGCTCCGCTTCCGCTACGACCCGGCGGCCATGAAGGCGTCCGATCAGACGGTGGTCGTGCCGAACCTGCCGCGGGGCCAGCAGCACTGGTCGCGCACGGTGGTCTTCGGGCCCGACGGCCACATGTACGTCTCGGTCGGCTCCTCCTGCAACGTGTGCCGCGAGAGCGACAAGCGGCGCGCTGCGGTCGTGCGCTACAACGCCGACGGCTCCGGCGAGACGATCTTCGCGTCCGGCCTGCGCAACGCGGTCGGTCTCGCGTTCCATCCCGCGGGCGTGCTGTGGGCCACCGTCAACGAGCGCGACTGGCGCGGCGACGATGCGCCCTCCGAGTACGTGACCGAGGTGAAGCCGGGCGCCTTCTACGGCTGGCCCGACTGCATGGCGGTGGCCGGCGAGCTCAAGCCCGACACCCGGTTCGACCGGAACGCGCGCTGCGACAGCGTGACCCGCGCCACCCGCGAGATCCAGGCGCACTCGGCGCCGATCGGCATCGCGTTCTACACCGGCACCCAGTTCCCGCCGGAGTATCGCGGCAGCGCGTTCGTGGCCTACCGCGGCTCGTGGAACCGCTCCGTGCCCACCGGCTACAAGGTGGTGGTGGTGCGCTTCCGCGACGGGCGGCCGACGGCGGTGGAGGACTTCATCACCGGCTGGCTCGAGGGCGCCTCCTCGTGGGGCCGCCCGGTGGACGTCATCGTGGGTCGGGACGGCGCGCTCTATGTCTCCGATCAGGGCGCCGGGCGCATCTACCGCATCACCCACCGGAGCTGAGGGCCTCGCCATGAATCGCTGGGTCATGCTGCTGGTGATCTTCTTCACGCGCACCGCCCTCGGCTTCCAGTTCCAGTCCATCGCTGCGCTCACCCCCTTCCTGGTCGCCGGCTTCGATCTCTCCTTCGCCCAGGTCGGCCTGCTCATGGGGCTCTTCATGCTGCCGGGGGTGGTGCTGGCCCTGCCCGGCGGCCTGCTCGGTCAGCGCTTCGGCAGTCTCCGCGTCGTGGTGGCCGGCCTCGCCCTGCTGATCGTGGGCGGCACGATCGTCTCCTACAGCGGGGGCTTCGACTCGGCGGCCATCGGCCGCACCCTCGGGGGCGCGGGCGGCGTGCTGGTCAACATCATGCTGGCCCGCATGGTGGCCGACTGGTTCCGGGGGCGCGAGCTGCAGACCGCGATGGGCATCATGCTCGCCGCATGGCCGTTCGGCATGGCCCTGGCGCTCATGATCCTGGGCCCGCTCGCCGCCGAGTCGTCGTGGCGGCTGGCCGAGTATGCCACCGTGGTTGCGGCGGGCCTCGCGCTGGGCCTGGTCGGGCTCGTCTACCAGGCGCCGCCCGGTGCGCCGGCGGTCGAGCGCGCGACGCTCCGGCTCAACGTGCCCCGCCGCGTGTGGGCGCTCGCGGTCAGCGCCGGCGTCGGGTGGGCGCTGCTGAACGCCAGCGTGATCGTGGTGGCGAGCTTCGCCCCGTCGTTCCTGATGTCGCGCGGGTCGTCGGTGACCGAGGCGGGGCTGATCACCGGCGCCGCGCTCTGGATCAGCATCGTGGCCGTGCCGATCGGCGGCCTGGTCGCAGACCGGGTGAACCGGCCGCGCCTGCTGATCGTCGCCGCCTGCCTGGCCGCCACGATCACGATCGCCTGCATCGCCCGGGCGCCCGTGCCCGCGCTCTGGATGGTGGCCAGCGGCATCCTTCTCGGCCTGCCGCCCAGCATCATGATGTCGCTGCTGCCCCGCGCGGTCGCGGCCGAGCACCTGTCCACCGCGCTCGGCGTGTACTACGGCCTGTTCTATCTCGGCATGGCGGTCTCGCAGACCCTGGCCGGCCTGCTGCGCGACCTCACCGGCGACCCGGGGATGCCCTTGCTGTTCGCCGCCGTCCTGATGGCCGCGACCGTGCCGGCCGTCTTCGCATTCTGGCGTCTCGAAGGCCGCGCCGCGCCCGAGCCGGAAGAGGCCATCGTCGGGCGCTCGTGACCGGGGTGTAGACTGAGCGCCATGCGCGAGGCGGGCGACATCCTGCTGGTGGCTTGCTACGAGCTGGGCCATCAGCCGCTGGCGGTGGCGTGGCCCGCCGCGTTCCTGGAGCGCGCGGGCTACCGGCCCGCGGTCATGGACGTGTCGGTCGAGCCCGTGGACGTCGAAAAGCTCGGGCGCGCGTGGCTCATCGCGGTGTCGGTGCCGATGCACACCGCGCTGCGCCTGGGGCTCGAGGTGGCCGCGCAGGCGCGCTCGGCGAATCCGGACGCCCACATCTGCTTCTTCGGCCTCTACGCCACGCTCAACGCCGACTACCTCTTCGCGCACGGGGTGGACAGCGTGATCGGCGGCGAGGCGGAGACGCCGCTGCTCGCCCTCGTCGGCGCGCTCGAGCGGGGCGACACGGGACCGCGTCCCGGAGTCGGCCGGCCGGGCCGCCCCGCCGCCCCCCATCTGCAGCGGCTCGACTTCCCGGTGCCGAGCCGCGCGGCGCTGCCCTCGATCAAGAAGTACGCCCATCTCGAGCGCGACGGGCGCATGGAGCTGGTGGCCTACACGGAGGCGACGCGCGGGTGCCTGCACCGCTGTCGCCACTGCCCGATCCCGCCGGTCTACGGCGGGCGCTTCTTCGCGGTGCCGCGCGAGGTCGTGCTCGCCGACGTGCGCCAGCAGATCGAGGCGGGCGCGCGGCACGTCACCTTCGGCGACCCGGATTTCCTCAACGGACCGACGCACGCCCTCGCGGTGGCGCGCGATCTCCACGCCGAGTGGCCCGACGTCACCTTCGACTTCACCGCGAAGATCGAGCACCTGCTGCGCCACCGGCGGCACCTGTCCGCGCTGCGCGAGGCCGGGTGCCTGTTCATCGTCTCCGCGGCCGAGTCGCTGAGCGACACCGCGCTGGCCCACCTGGAGAAGGGGCACACCCGCGACGATATCGCGCTCGCGCTGACCCTGACGCGGGAAGCGGGCATCGCGCTGCGGCCGACGTGGGTGGCCTTCACGCCGTGGACCACTCTCGACGATCATCGCGCGTGGCTCGACTACCTGGAGGCCGAGCATCTCATCGACGCGGTCGACCCCGTGCAGTACGGCCTGCGTCTGCTGGTGCCCCCGGGCTCGCTGCTGCTCGAGAGCGCGGGACTCAGGCCTCATCTCGGCGCACTCGAGCAGGAGACGCTCTCGTATCGCTGGACGCACCCCGACCCGCGCATGGACGCGCTGCAGGCCGAGACCGCCCAGGCGGTGGCGCGCGCGGTGGAGGAGAAGGCCGACGCGCCGGTGATCTTCGACCGGGTGCGGGCGCTGGCCGCCGCGGCGGCCGGGGTCCCCGCGCCCGCGCCGGTGGCCGCTGGAATGAGTCGAGGCCGCAAGCGCCCGCCCCGGCTCACCGAGGCGTGGTTCTGCTGAGCGGAGCCCACCCGGGGCCAGTTGGCCCTGACGACTCGCCCCAGCCTCTAGTCGGCCGGGAGCGGCGTGACGTGCCCGCACTTGCCGCACGTGCGGTGCGACTCGGCGCTGTAGAAATCCGCGTAGACCTCGGATACCGGGTCGTCGCGCCAATCGCCCACCTGCCGGGCCGCCTCGTAGAGCCGGGCGCCGCACGCCGGGCAATACCAGAGGAAGCGGTCCTGCTCGGCGGCCCGGCGCTTCCGCTCGAGCACGAGCACGAAGGAGTCGGGCGCGAAGCGCGGCGAGTGCGGCGTGCCGGCGGGACAGTGCAGGATCTCGCCCTCGCGGATGACCGCGACCTTCTCCTCTCCGTCGGGCGTGCGGTAGTGCAGGTTCATGTCGCCCTTGATCATGTACATGACCTCGTCGCTCGGGTCGACGTGGAACTCGCTCCGGCCCTCGCGGCCGCGCGCCACGAAGGCGATCGAGTCGTCGGTCTGCCACAGCACGTTGATCGGCCGGGTGGCGCCCGCGATCAGCTTCGTGATCTGGCCGAGGTCCATCGCGCGCATCGCGGTGAGATCCATGACAGCCTCCCGTTCACTCGATCGTGAGCAGCCGCCGCGGGTTGTCCACCAGGATGACGTCGATCTCGCGCTCCGAGAACCCGCGCCGGCGCATCAGCGGCACCACGTTGGTGAAGATGTGGCCGTAGCCGTGACCGCCCCAGCGGACCAGCCGCGAGCGGTAGCAGATGTCGTGGGAGATGAGGACCTGGCCGAGGTGCCCCCGCTCGATGAGCCCGCGCATCGCGCGCAGGCGGACCGCGTCGTTGGGCATGTCGATGTCGGCCAGCCGGTAGAACGACGACTCCTGGCCGAACAGATCCCACTCGAGCACGCAGCCGGTGTCGGCCAGCCGATTCAGCCGGTCCGCGTCGAAGATCGTGCGGTCGATGTGGCTGACGATCACCCGGTCCATGCGCCCGCCCTTGACGCGGATGAAATCGGCCGCCTCCTGCGGCTGGTCGGGATGGCGGCCGGGATGCAGGTTCAGCGCCGCGCCGGTCTGCCGCTGGGCCAGCACCGCGGCCTGCATCACCCGCTGCTCCTGCGGCGTCCAGGGGGCGCTGCAGCCGATCTCCCCGATGATGCCCGCGCGCACGTCCGTCCCCCACACCCCGTCCTCGATGGACTCGACCATCTCCTCGGCCAGGTCCTCGATCGTGCGGGTGGCGTTGGCCGGGTCCTGGTAGTCGTGCACGTAGTGGCCACAGCCCAGGATCACGTGCGCGCCGCTGGCCCGGGCGATCTCGACGAGGCCGATCGGGTCCGGACCGAGGCCGCCCGAGGACAGATCGACGATGGCTCGCCCGCCCGCGGCCACCATCCGACGCACCTCGTCGGCGGCCACGTCGCGCGCGTCCAGCAGGTAGTTGCGCGCGGCGCCCTTCGCGGTTCCGTAGTTGATCGCCCACACGTTGTCGAGCGCCAGCTCCGGCCCCAGATCGTCGGGCTTGCGCTGGGAGGGGTGACGGATGTCGCAGAGCAGATGCTCGTGCATCAGCGTCGCCCCGAGGTCATCGGGCACGATGGGTCCGAGCACCGTCTGCACGCGAGGTCCCGGCGCCGTCACGTGGCAATTCTCGGACACTCATCGATCCAGCGCAACGCCCGGGGCGGGGCGATCGGCGTGATGCCTTGACGGCATGACCGGGAAAGCGCAGGATTGCCGCGCCCCGCCCCGACGGGCGACAGAGGACGGGCGACAAAGGAGGCGTCATGCTCAACCCCGGAGACAAGGCACCCGAGTTCACCGGACGCGATCACACCGGCCAGACGGTGAAGCTCTCCGATCTGAAGGGCAAGACGGTCGTGCTCTGGTTCTATCCGAAGGCCGACACCCCGGGGTGAACCGCGGAAGGTTGCGGGTTCCGCGACCTCAAGGCCGAGTACGAGCGGAAGAACGCGGTGATCCTCGGCGTATCGTTCGACACCCCGGCCGAGAACCGGCACTTCGCCGAGAAGTTCTCGTTCAACTTCCCGCTCCTCTGCGACACCGACCGGACGATCGGGACCGCCTACGGCGCCAACGTGGATCCGCAGAAGGGCGCGCAGCGGGTCGGCGTGATCATCGGCCCGGACGGCAAGATCAAGGAGTGGCACGCGCGCGTGGACGCCCGCGCGTGGCCGGCGGAGGTCGTCAAGACGCTGTAGCCCGCCCATCCCCAGGCACGGTCCACACTTTCCGCGGAGGCCCGCTCATGAACGGTGTCGTCACCCTGGTCGCCCTGCTCATCGCCCTGCTCTCGTCGGTGCCCCGCGTGGACGCCCAGCAGACCACGCTCGTGGTCACCGGCTATGGCGGCCGCTGGTCCGAAGTGATGAAGAAGGCGCTCGTGGAGCCCTTCGAGAAGAAGCACAACGTGAAGGTCGAGGTCGTCACCGGCATCAGCACGGAATGGGTGGCCAAGCTCATGGCCGCCGGCCCGGACAATCCGCCGTTCGACGTGCTCTTCGGCAACGAGCCCGCCTTCCCCATCCCGCGCGAGCGCGGCTTCTTCGACAAGCGCAACGACACGCTCGCGCCCAACATCAAGAACCTCTACCCGAAGGCCCTGATCGGCGAGACCAGCCTCGCCATGTTCTGGGGGCGCATCGGTCTCACCTACCGCACCGACTCCGGCGTCAAGAAGCCGGTGTCGTGGAAGGACTTCTGGGACGACGCCTACACCGGCAAGCGGGCCACCTACGTCATCGGCAACACGCTCGGCATCAACTTCCTGTTCGTGATCTCCAAGATCTTCGGCAAGGACTACTTCGACATCGACGCTGGCGTGGCCGCGATCAAGAAGGCGCAGCCCAAGCTGGTGGACTTCTCCGGCACCATCGAGAAGCAGCTGGAGCAGAAGGAGGTCGTGCTCGCGGTGCACCACGACGCGGGCGCCAACGACCTCAAGAACCGGGGCATCCCGGTGGACTGGGTGGCCCCGACCGAGGGCACGCCGATCCTCGATCAGGTGGTGCAGGTGACCCGCGGCTCCAAGAACAAGGAGCTGGCGTGGAAGCTCATCGACGCCTACCTCTCGCCCGAGGTGCAGACCGCGTTCGCCACCGAGCTGTTCTGGAGCCCGACCAACAAGACGGTGAAGCTGCCCGCCGACGTGGCCAGGAAGGTGATCGGCCCCGGCGACATCGACAAGCTCGTGCTCTTCGACTGGGCCCAGGTGGCCAAGCAGCGGCCGCAGTGGACCGAGAAGTGGAACCGGGAGATGCGTTGACCGAGGCGCCCGGCCTCGCGGGCACCGTCGCCCTGACCGGTCTCGTCAAGCGCTACGGCGCGACCGTCGCGCTCGACGGGATCTCGCTCCGCGTGGTCCCGGGCGAGTTCTTCACGCTGCTCGGTCCGTCCGGCTGCGGCAAGACCACCACGCTGCGGTCGGTCGCGGGGTTCGTGACCCCCGACGCCGGACGTGTCGCCATCAACGGGGCCGACGTCACCCACGTGCCGCCGCACCTGCGCCGGGTGGGCATGGTGTTCCAGCACTACGCGCTGTTCCCGCACCGGACGGTCGCGCAGAACGTGGCCTTCGGCCTGCGCATGCAGCGCGTGCCCCGGACCGAGATCGCGCAGCGGGTGGCGGACGCCCTGGCCCTCGTGCAGCTGCCCGCCCACGGCGCGCGCTACCCGCGCCAGCTCTCGGGCGGCGAGCAGCAGCGGGTGGCCCTGGCCCGCGCCCTGGTGACGCGGCCGTCGGTCCTGCTGCTGGACGAGCCGCTGGGCGCACTCGACAAGAAACTGCGCGACCACATGAAGATCGAGCTGAAGCGCCTGCAGCGCGAGGTCGGCATCACCACGATCTACGTCACGCACGACCAGGAGGAGGCGCTCACCATGTCCGACCGCATCGCGGTGGTGCACCGCGGGCGCGTCGAGCAGATCGCGCCGCCGCGCGGGCTCTACGAGACGCCGGCCACCGCCTTCGTGGCCTCATTCATCGGCAACATCAACCTGCTGAGCGGCCGGGCCGCCGGCGCCAACGTGGTGGCCTGCGGCGGCACCACCCTCGCGGCCACCGGCGCGGCGCCGTCCGGAACCGCTGTCGCGGTCGCCCTGCGCCCCGAGCGGATCCGGCTGGATCCCGCGACCGCGCTGGACACGGTGCTGCCCATGACGGTGGCGCACGTGGTCTACCAGGGCGAGACGGTGCGCTACATCCTGACATCCGAGGCCGGGCTCGAGCTGCAGGCGGTCGAGCTGGGCGAGGTGCGCTTCGCCGCCGGCGCCCGCGTGCGCGCGGGCTGGGCCGCGGCGGACGCGAGAATGATCCAGGAGGAGCAGACATGACCAGGGTCGGCTTGATCACGGTGGGACAGGCCCCGCGCAGTGACGTGGTGCCGGACATGGCGGCGATCCTCGGCGGCGACGTGGAGATCGTCGAGGCGGGCGCGCTCGATGGGCTCAGCCGCGAGCAGATCGCGCCGCTCGCGCCCGAAGGCGACGACGAGATCCTGGTCACCCGGCTGGCCGACGGCTCGTCGGTCTTCGTGGGCAAGACCAGGATGATCCCGCGCATCGAGGCGCAGATCGCCGCGCTCGAGGACCGCGGCACCGCGCTGAACGTGCTGCTGTGCACCGGCGAGTTCCCGAAGCTCCGGGCGCGGCGGCCGTTCCTCGAGCCGCAGCAGCTCCTGCTGGGCCTGCTCCGCGCGATGGTCTTTCCCGGCCGCCTGGGTGTGCTGACCCCGTCCGAGCGCCACGTGCCCCAGACCACCGCGCGCTGGCGCGCCTGCGGCTTCGACGCGCACGTGGCGCCGCTGTCGCCCTACGAGGAGAACGACCCGGCCGCGGTGCGGCGGGCCGCGGAGGCGCTGCGGGCCGGCCCGGCCGGGCTCGTGGTCATGGACTGCATCGGTTTCCGCCGCAAGACGCGCGACGAGATCGCGGCGCTGACCGGGGCGCCGACCCTGGTGGCCAATCTCCTCGTGGCCCGCGTGGCCGCGGAGCTAGTCTCGGAGGGGGGCTCCGCCCCCCTTCCGAACCTCCCCCCTGAACCGGATTGCGCCGGCAAAGCCGGCGCTCGAACGAGGAGGTAGATCGCCGCGTGACCCGGAGCGCGCGCGTCCTGCTGCTGGGGCCGTACGTGCTCCTGCTGCTGGTGTTCTTCACCGTCCCGCTGCTGCTGATGCTCCTCATCAGCTTCTCGCGGCAGTCTTTCGGGCAGCTCGAGTGGTCGCTGACGCTGCACCAGTACGTCCGTTTCTTCACCGACGCCTACTACCTGAGCGTGCTCGCGGACACGTTGTGGCTCGGCGTGCTCACCACGGTGGCGTGCCTGCTCCTGGGCTATCCGCTCGCCTACCACCTGGCCCTGACCCGCTCGCGCTGGAAGCCCCTGCTGATCGTGTTCATCCTCTCTCCGCTGCTGGTCGGCATCGTCATCCGCTGCTACGGGTGGATGATCCTGCTGGCCGATCGGGGCCTCATCAACGCGACCCTCACCCAGCACGGCTGGATCCGCGCCCCGCTGCCGCTCATGTACAACAAGTTCGGGGTCACGCTCGCGCTGGTGCACGTGTTCCTGCCGTTCATGGTGCTCTCGCTCACCGGCGTGCTGAAGCGCATCGAGCCCCAGCTGATCGAGGCCTCCCAGACCCTGGGGGCTTCCCCGCGCCGGGCCTTCCTCGAGGTGACGCTGCCGCTGTCGCTGCCCGGCATCCTGGCCGGCTCCCTGCTCGTCTTCTCGCTCGCCATCAGCTCCTTCGTGGTGCCGATCCTGGTGGGCGGCTTCAAGGTGCACGTGCTGCCGATGGTGGTCTACGAGCAGGTGCTCTCGGTGTTCGACTGGCCGTTCGGCGCCGCCAACGCCTTCGTGCTCCTGGTGATCTCGGTGGCCCTCATCGCGGTCTACATCAAGGTGACCGAGCGCGCGCTGCGAGGCATCGTATGATCCTCCGGTCGATCGTGGCGCTGGTCTACGCCTTCCTGCTGCTGCCGATGGTGGTGGTCGTGCTGGCCGCCTTCAACGCGGGCAACTACTTCACGTTCCCGCCCCAGGGCTTCTCGCTCAAGTGGTTCGCCAACTTCTTCCAGCGGCGGGAGTTCATGCAGGCGCTCTGGCTCTCCACCGAGCTGGCCATCTGGACCGCGCTCGCGTCCACCGTGATCGGGACCGCGGCCGCCATCGTGCTGGTGCGCGGGCGCTTCCGCGGCCGCGACCTCCTCAACGCGTTCGTCA
>DATFYA010000147.1 GCA_035315345.1 Candidatus Methylomirabilota bacterium | reverse complement strand
ATCGACGGCAAGGTTTGGCACCTCGATGTCGGCTCATCGCATCCTGGGGCTGGAGCAGGTCCCAAGGGTTGGGCTGTTCGCCCATTAAAGCGGTACGTGAGCTGGGTTTAGAACGTCGTGAGACAGTTCGGTCCCTATCTGACGCGGGCGTAGGAGGTTTGAGGGGAGCTGCCCCTAGTACGAGAGGACCGGGGTGGACGGACCGCTAGTGTGCCAGCTGTTCCGCCAGGAGCACCGCTGGGTAGCTATGTCCGGCAGGGATAAGCGCTGAAGGCATCTAAGCGCGAAACCCGCCTCAAGATGAGACCTCCCAGGGCGTAAGCCCTCTGAAGGCCCCTGGAAGATTACCAGGTTGATAGGCCGCGGGTGTAAGCGCCGTAAGGCGTTCAGCCGAGCGGTACTAATCGGCCGTGCGGCTTGACCACGTTGCACTCATACATATCGAGCCCGCTCGAGGTGAGCGTGCTTGGCTGCACTCGAGGATCAACGTATTCGATTGCCATCCGATTCCCGGTGGCGTTGCCGGAGGGGCCACACCCGTTCCCATCCCGAACACGGAAGTTAAGCCCTCCAGGGCCGATGGTACTGCGCTGGTAACGGCGTGGGAGAGTAGGTCGCTGCCGGGGTAATTCAAGCGCCCGGGCCGAAAAGGCTCGGGCGCTTTTTAATGTTTGCTCGGCACCGGTTTCTCGGAACGAGGACACCATGAGCGCCGCCCCCGTTCGCTCGGCATTGCTCATCGACGAAATCGCGAGCCCGCTCGGCCGCATCGTGATCGCGGCCCGCGACGGCCGGCTCTGCGCGCTCGAGTTCGGGCGCGCGCGCATGGCGCGTCACCTGACCCCGCGCTTCCCCGGCTCGCGGCGACGGAGGCTCCGCGACCCGTTCGGCATCTCGACCAAGCTTCGCGCCTACCTGAGCGGTGACCTCACCGCCGTCGACCGCATCGCGGTCGAAACCGGCGGCACCGCGTTCCAGCAGCGCGTCTGGCACGCCCTCCGGACGATTCGAGCCGGGCGGACGATGAGCTACGCGGCAATGGCGCGCGCGATCGGCCATCGCGCCGCGGTGCGCGCGGTGGGCGCCGCCAACGGGCGCAATCCCATCTCGATCGTGGTGCCGTGTCATCGCCTCGTCGGGGGAGACGGCGCGCTCACCGGGTACGGCGGCGGACTGTGGCGGAAGCGCTGGCTCCTGGAGCACGAGGGCGCGGCCGACCCGGCCGCGCAGGCGATTAGACCATCAACCGCGCGACGGAGAGATAGAAGCCGCTCACCGCGTTGAACACCGGCTGCACGATGTACCGCGTCGCGCCGCTCAGCACGAGCAGGATCAACAGGAGCGGGCCGACTTGCTCGAGCTGGTGAATGAGGCTCCACGACGCGCGCGGGAAGAGGTAGGGCAGAAAGTGACCGCCATCGAGCGGCGGCAGCGGGATCAGGTTGAAGATTCCCAGGGCCAGGTTGTAGACGTAGGTCCAGAACAAGGCCCCGCTCAGCGGCTCGCTCACGAATGGCATGGCCCCGCCCGCGTGCGGGAGCATCCGCACTGCCACCAGGGCCACGAAGGCGACCAGGAAATTCGAGAGCGGGCCGGCCGCGGCGACCAACGCCATGTCGCGGATCGGGCGGCGGAGGTACTGAGCGCTCACCGGCACCGGTTTGGCCCACCCGAAGCCGGCGAGCACGAAGGCCAGCGCGCCGAGCGGATCAATGTGCGGCAGCGGGTTCAGGGTGATGCGGCCGAGACGGCGCGGCGTCGGATCGCCGAGCCGGTCCGCGACGAGCGCGTGCGCCAGCTCGTGCACGGTCACCGCCACGAGCAGCGCGGGGATCTGGAGAATGAGGCGGGAGAGGAACCGGACCGGATCGTCGAAGAGATCGGTCATCCGGTGGTCGGGCTCCCCGGCGCGGCGGAGTCCGAGTCGGGCGACAGCTCCGGTCCGGGAATGCGGTAGCGCTCGTCGAGCCACACGCTGAGATCGACCAGACGACACGTCAGCGAGCAGAACGGTCGATGCGGATTGCCCGCCCATTCCCGACCGGTTCCGCAGCGTGGACAGTGAACCTGTCGGCCCGCGCGAGTCTGGGGGCGCGTCACGGCGCCATCCTAGCCACGCGGTTCTGCCGGTGTCAACCGCGGCGCGGTGGCATCGACGATCGGCCGCGACGTTGACATCGGCCAGACGGTGCGGGAGGATACAGCCGTGTTTCGCCTGCTTCCGCGGGAAGAAAAATTCTTCGACCTCTTCGAGCAGCAGGCCTCACACATCGTGTCCGCCGCCCGCGTGCTCGAGGAGCTGACCCTCGAGTACGCCGACGCGAAGGCCAAGGCCCAGCAAATCAAGGACCTGGAGCACGCGGGGGACGCACTCACTCACGAGATCGTGCGTCGGCTGAACACCACCTTCATCACCCCGATCGATCGCGAAGACATCTACGCGCTGGCCAGCCGTCTCGACGACGTCCTGGACCTGATCGACGCGGTGGCCGACCGCCTGCTGCTCTACAAGATAAAGTCTCCGACCGACGGCTCCATCAGCATGGCCAAGATCATCGTGAAGACCGCGGAAGAGACGGACCGGGCGGTGCGCTGCCTGCGCACGCTCTCGCCGTTCTACCACAAGCACGCGGTCGAGGTGAACCGCCTCGAGAACGAGGCGGACCGGCTGCTGCGCGACCAGCTCGCGGCCCTGTTCGAGGGCGGCACCGACGCCATCGAGGTGATCAAGTGGAAGGAGCTGTACGAGACGATGGAGTCGGTGACCGACCGCTGCGAGGACGTGGTCAACGTCATCGAGGGTATCACCCTCAAGATGGCTTGAGCCGGTCGGCCCGCCGCGCATGAGCGGGTCCCTGTTGTTGATCGTGTTCATCATCCTGGTCGCCCTGATCTTCGACTACATCAACGGCTTCCACGACGCGGCCAACTCGATCGCCACCGTCGTTTCCACGCGCGTGCTCACCCCCATGCAGGCGGTGGCGTGGGCCGCGTTCTTCAACTTCGTGGCCGCCTTCGGCTTCGGGGTCCAGGTGGCGCGTACGGTGGGCAAGGGGGTGGTGGAGGCCTCGGTGGTGGATCAGTGGGTGATCCTCGGCGGGCTCATCGGGGCCATCGCGTGGAATCTGATCACGTGGTACTTCGGCATCCCGTCGAGCTCCTCGCACGCGCTCATCGGCGGCTTCGCGGGGGCCGCGGTGGCGAAGGCCGGCTTCGGAGCCCTCCTCCCGAGCGGACTGATCAAGATCCTCGTGTTCATCGTGCTGGCTCCGGTGCTGGGGCTGGCCCTCGGCTTCTCGCTGATGATCGTCACGCTCTGGGCGGTGCGACGGATGCGGCCGAGCCGCGTGGAAGGGCTCTTCCGTCGCCTCCAGCTCTTGTCCGCCGCCGCCTACAGCCTCGGTCACGGCACCAACGACGCACAGAAGACCATGGGCATCATCGCCATCCTCCTCTTCTCGGCCGGATACCTCGGGCCCGAGTTCTACGTGCCGTTCTGGGTCATCATCGCGGCGCACACCGCCCTGGGACTGGGCACGCTCGCCGGCGGCTGGCGCATCGTCAAGACCATGGGCATGCGGCTCACCAAGCTCCGGCCGATCGGAGGCTTCTGCGCGGAGACCGCGGGCGCGGTCATGCTGATCGGGACTGCGATCGGCGGGATCCCGGTCAGCACCACGCACACCATCACCGGCTCGATCATGGGCGTGGGCACCACACAGCGCTTCTCGGCGGTCCGGTGGGGCGTGGCCAGCAACATCATTTGGGCCTGGATCCTGACGATTCCCCTGTCCGGCATCATCGCCGCAGTGGCGTGGGCCGCCGCCACCTTCATTTTCGCCCGCGTCGGATGACCTCGTCCCGCTCCCGCGCCGGGTCGCTGGCGGGGGCCGTCGGACTCTGGCTCCTGCTGCCGGGGGCGTGGCTGCTCGCCTATCTCCCCGCGCCGATCGGGCTGGCCGTAGGTCGGCGGATCGGAGACGTGCTCTGGTGGCTCCTGCCGGGCCGCCGCCAGGTCACCCTGGACAACCTGCACCGTGCGCTGGGCCACGAACGGACGGCTGGCGGGCTGCGCCGACTCGGACGTCGGTCGTTTCAGCACGTGGGCATGAATCTCGTCGAAGGCTGTCGGTACTTCCTGCGTCCTACCGACGTCATGATCTCCCGGGTGCGAGTGGAGGGAGGCGAGCAGCTCAAGACGGCGGCAGCCGAAGGTCGGGGCGTGCTCATCCTCACGGCCCACTATGGCAACTGGGAGCTCTTGGCCGCAGCCCATGGTCTCACTGGCGTCCCGGCGTCGATCGTGGTCCGTCCCCTCGATCATCCGATGCTCGACGAGCTGGCGTCCCGGTTCCGACGTCGGAGCGGGGCCGAGCTGATCGTGAAGCATCGGGCGGTGCGGGAGGTGCTCGGGGCGCTGCGGCGCGGACGCATGGTCGGAGTCCTCCTCGACCAGAACGCGACCCGCGCCGAAGGCGTCTTCGTTCCGTTCTTCGGGGTCCCCGCCTCGACCTCCAAGGGCCTGGCGCTCCTCGCGCTGCGGACCCGTGCCCCGGTCGTGCCGATGTTCCTGCGCCGCGAGGCGGGAGGACGACACTGCATGGAGGTCGGCGCCCCGGTGCCGCCGCCTCCCGACGCCGACGTCGTCGCCTACACGGCCCGATTCAATCAAGTGCTCGAGGCAGCCATCCGCCGCGCGCCGGAGCAGTGGCTCTGGATGCATGCCCGATGGCGAACCCGACCCCGCGAGGCGGCTTCGTGAGCCCCGGACGCGGATGGGCCGCGCTGATTGCGGGTGCGGCACTGGTCGCCGTCGGGGGAGCCAAGGCCGCCGAGCCAGATGTGGCAAGCCTCGTCCAGCCCTACCAGAAAGGGGTTGACGAGCAGGCGGTGGGCATCGTGGCCGCGAAGGCCTACGTCGAGCCGTCCCGGGGCAGCGCCGAGCCGACGCCGCAGTCTGCTGTGTCGCTCGTCCTGTTGCCGTACTCGGCCGCGTTCGAGACCGAGCTCGACGCAGTGAAGGCCGGTCTGCGGGATTCGGTGGACAGCTACACGCGGGCGGTGGCGGGGATCGAGGCTGCCCGGATCGACTACGAGCGGGCCCTGGTCGCGGTGGGCGCCGGGGACCTGGTCAAGAACGAAGCAACCGACGCTCGGGGTCTTGCGGAGGTCACCGGCTTGCCCGCGGGCGACTGGGTTCTCCTGGCCTGGCGGGAGGGGGGTCACCAGTCGAAGCAGCACAAGGTCCGCGACCAGGACGCCAAGCGCTATCCCGATATCCCCAGCACCGTGACGTACTCGATGGTGACGTACTGGCGATCCCGGGTCACGGTTCGGAAGGGCGAGACGGTCGAGGTCTCGCTCAGCGATCGGAATGTCTGGATGACCGCGCCGCGTCAGGAGGGGGGCACGCCGAAGCCGCCGCGGCCGCCGACGCCCAAGAAACGGCGCTAGGGGTGCCACCCGGGAACGGTGGCGCCCCAGGGTGGCCGCGCGCTCCTTCTTTTCTTCCTTCTTCTCGAGTTGCTGGCCCTTCTTCTCTTCCTTCGGGGCGGCGGGCGTCTGAGCGAAGGTCTGGGGGACCGCCAGGCCGATGCCGAAGGGAAGGCCAGGCCATGCCGACCACCATCGCCGTGCCCTCCTTTAAAAAAATGCCTTTTACAGAAACGACTTAACACAGGAGCGGGCTCCCAGGAGTCAAGCAATACCCATCTCGCGCCATTCCGAGCCGACCCCGTTGACCTCAAATACCCCTCGTGATAAAAAGTTCATGCCTACCTGATGCTTTCTTTGATCCGGATGCTTCTGATAGGTGCGGTGCTCTATCTGGCTGGTCACCTGGCGATGCCGGGGCCGGCGGAAGCGGAGCCCGATCTCGCATCGACGTGGGTGGGTGAGACGGGCGCCGAGCCCGCCTCCGCCATTGTCGGCGATCCGTGGGGTAGCACCCCGCTGGAGGCGGCGCCGATCGGCAACGACACGTCGACCGCGCCGGACGTGGACCTGTGGGCCGAGTTCTTCACCTCGCGGCCACCTTCCATGTCGGCGGGTATCGTGCCGGCTCCGCCGCCGCCGACCCAGCTGCCGGCTGCGCCGAAAGTGGCTGCCGTCTCTCTCTCCGCTCCGACCCAGCCGGCGTTCCGCATTCAGCAGAACGATCACGTCCAGCGCTTCCTCGAGCAGTACCAGACCGGCTACCGGCGTGAGGTCGTGGAGCGGTGGCTGGCGCGCTCGGGACGCTACCTGCCCATGGTCCTGGACGTATTCCGCCAGAAAGGCCTTCCGGAGGAGCTGGTCTTCACCGCGATGATCGAGAGCGGCTTCAATCCGGTGGCGGTCTCCCGCGCCGGCGCCAAGGGTCTCTGGCAGTTCATGGCCCCGACCGCCCGCCGTTACGGTCTGCGGGTCGATCAATGGCTCGACGAGCGGCTCGATCCCGAGAAGTCCACCGTGGCCGCCGCGAACTACCTGAAGGACCTGTACGCGATCTTCGGCTCGTGGGAGCTGAGCCAGGCCGCCTACAACGCCGGCGAGATGAAGATTCTCCGGGCCATCGAGGGCACCGGCACCCGCGACTTCTGGAGCCTCACCCGCAGCCGGCTCCTCCGCGACGAAACCAAGAACTTCGTGCCGGCCATCCACGCCATGACCATCATCGGGCAGGAGCCGGAGCAGTATGGATTCACGGTCAAGCCCGACGAGCCGCTGAGCTACGAGCAGATCACGGTCCCCCGGGGCACGAGCCTCAAGCACGTGGCCGGGTTGTCCGGCATTCCACTCGAAGAGCTGGTGCGACTGAATCCGGAGCTCAGGCTCAAGCAGACCCCGCCCAACGCGCCCTATCAGTTGAAGGTACCGCTCGGCAGCGGCAGCGCCCTGCAGGACGGTCTCGAGCGCGATCTCCAAGAGCACAAGCGCACGGTCGCCGCGCGGATCGCGGATCGGGCGAAGCGGAAGGGGCCCGTCGCCGCCCAGAAGGTGGCGCCCCCCGCCCGGATCAAGCCGCGCGCGGCTTCCGCCCCGCGCGCCTCGGAGCAGGGCGGCTTCCGCTAAGACCGTGAAGGTGGCAGTCCACCTCACCGCGACCCTGCGGGCTTACCTCCCCGCCGGCACCGTGGGAGACAACGTGGTCCTGGACGTCCCCGAGGGAGCCACGGTCGATCAGGTGGTACACTCCCTGCGGATCCCGCGCGAGCTGGAGCGCCTGACCGTCGTCAACGGCCGGGACGCCGTCCCCGACCAAACGCTGTCCGAGGGTGACGTCCTTTCGGTGTTTCCGCCGCTGGCCGGCGGCCGCTGACCGGTCCCGCCGACTTCCATCATTCGCGGTCCTCGAGGAGGAGCCCGATGCCCACCGTCCGGTTACGTCACGCGTCCGAGTATCCCGAGATGGCCCGGAATCTCTTCGAGCTCTCCAAGGTCTGGTTCAACTACGACTTCGACGAGCCTCCGGCCATGAGCCGCGTGATGGCATGGGACCCCGCCTTCGGCGGGCCGCACGGGCGCGCGATGAAGCGCGTGATGGCGCCCGGTGAATTCACGCGGGCCGAGAAGGAGATGGTGGCCGCGGTGGTGAGCGGCGTCAACGCGTGCAACTACTGAGTGCGCGCTCACACTGCAGCCGGGAAGCTGCAGGGAATGGCGGAAGACGCGCTGTGGTACGAAGCCGCGATGGTGGTGGGGATCACCAACGCCCTGAACGTCGTCGCGGACGCCCTCGGCGAGGCGCCGCCGGACCTCGCCGCGCTGAACGCCGCCGCGGGCGGGGATCGGGCCCAGACCCTCTTCGCGGACATCCGCGCCTTCTACGAGCGAAGCGAGGTGCCGCTGCCATATCGCTTGATGGCTCGCGATCCCGCCTACGCCTCGGACGTCTGGGACGCGGTCAAGCGCGCCTTCGGCGATCATCGGCTGAGCCGTCGGCTCAAGGAGTCCCTGGCCTTCGCGGTGTCGCTGACGTCGCGCTCGCGGTTCGGCGCCCCCTTCCACCTGGCGGAGATGCGGCGGCTCGGGGTGAGCGACCGCGGAGTCATGGAAGTGCTGGGCGTGACCCAGATGTTCTCGAGCTATACGAAGATCGCCGACACGCTGCAGCTGGAGCCCGACATGGGCCACATCGCGCCGGTCGATCACTCGCCCGCGCCGGGCGGCTCGCCACGCGCCCGGGCCGCCGGGCGCCCTCAGGTCAACGGCAAGTCGCGTGCGAAGATCTCGAAGGGCGAGCGTCGTGTCGCCTCGAGGGCGTCCCGGATCTCGGCCTCGCCGTCACCCGCGCCGGTTTCCAGGAGGGCGGTGAAGAAACCGGTATAGAAGTGGTCGGGGTAGACCGTCACGGTCACCCGCAGGACGAGCCCGGGCCGGTCGAGCGGACGATCGTAACGGAGCACGAAGCGGCCGCCCGGCGGAATGCGCGTATCGGCGATCTCCCGCGAGAGATCCAGGGGGACCTGACGGCCGATGACCCGCTCACTCAGGGTCTCCGGCCGTGCCGCCCCGTCTGATCCCACCAGCACCGCTCGCACGACGACCTGCGGAGTGACGTAGGTCGGGAAGTAGTGGCCGACGTTGACGCTCGCCACCGTGACGGTCGCGCGGACGCGCTGGCCCGGCTCATGCCGCGCCCGATCGAGGCGCACGTCGACTTTCACGCCCGACTTGACCATCTCCGGATCGTGGATGCCGCGCCAGCGATGGCGGCGGTCGGGCATGTGGCAATCCTGGCATTGCTGCCCGCGCCGTGCGGCCGGGCTCCCCCGCCACTCCGCGTACGTGTTCTCCAGGGGCTTGCCGTTGAGCCTCAGCCCCTTCGGCCCGAACTGATGGCACGCGGCGCAGAACTCGGCTCGGAGATAGGCGCTGGTGTACGTGGCGCCGTTGTGCGGCAGCTGCTCGCGCGGCACGCGCGCTCCGAGGGCGTCGCGCCGCGGCGGCGGGCCGAATCGCTGGTGCCGACGGACGTGACAGCTCGCACAGACGATGCCCTCACGCGACAGGATCGGGTCGAAGGCCGGGTTGGGCGCGACCCCGTCCGTGCTTGTCGTCACCGGCGACTGCTCGGCCAGCGGGGCATGACAGAGGAGACAGGCGCGCGCGCCGGCCGGATCACGCTTGGCCATTTCCACGAGCTGTCCGGCGACGCCGGGCCCCATGCTCCGGGCGTGGATGCTGCCGCGCCAGTCCTCGTACTGGACCGGATGACAGGTGCCGCAGTCCTTCGGAGCCAGCGACTGCTCGACCGTCGCAAATGTGGCGGGCGGCGGTCCCTGGAGGGGGATCGGCATGCGCCAGTGGCGCTCGAGGAATTGCTCTTCGGCCGCGGAAGGCCCCCGAGGGCTCGCGCCGTCGCCCCGGGCGGGGGAGCCGGCGGACATCAGGAGCAGGACGACGCCGGACAAGAGCAGACGCCACCGTATCCGGCTCACGACAGGAGCGTAGCATGCGGCCGACGCCGCCTCGGCCTCGTCAACCGGCTCGCCGCTGTGGGACAGTGGTACACTCTTTGCGCTGTTCTGACGGGTAGTTAGCAGAACCGGAGGCGTATAGGATCCCGGTGGGCCTCCCGGACTTCAAATCCGGCGTCCGGCTCTAGACAAGTCGGAGGTGGGTTCGACTCCCACACGCTTCCGCCACCGTCGCGCACGGGCGCGTTTGGAGGGTCGAGCCGGATGGCGAGGGGAAGGAGCGAGGGAAGCAACAGGTCGACCAGGCGTCCCGCCGGTCGGCGGAAGTGGTGGACGACCGGCCTGACCGTCGCCACGGTGGCCGCGGTCATCGTCGGCTACTTCGCCTATCGCGCGGTGGCCGATCTCCCCGGCGTGAAGTTCGAGGACCAGGGCAACGCCCACATCCAGCTCGTCACCGAGCCCCACGTCGCCTACAACTCCGAGCCGCCGACATCCGGCCCGCACCTGCCCTACATCGCCCCGTGGGGCATTCACGACGTGCCGATCACCCGCGAGCTGCAGGTCCACAATCTGGAGGACGGCGGGGTGATGGTGCAGTACCACTGCGCCGCTCCGTGCTCCGATCTGGTCGCGAAGCTGGCCGAGATCGTGCGGCGGTACGATGCCCAGGTCATCCTGGCTCCGTTCCCGGGCATGCGTACCCGGATCGCGCTCACCGCGTGGACCCGCCTGGACGCCTTCGACGACTTCGACGAGGCGCGGATCGTGCGCTTCATCCGCGCCTATCGCGGGATCGATCACCACAAAGGCGTAGAATGATCGCCATGACGCGGCTCCCCCGGCCTCGCGCGGCCGCCTGGTCCGCGGCGCTCTCGCTCGTCGCCCTGGGTGGGTGCGCGGGGCCAGTGGTCTCTCCGATCGCCCCGCCGCCGGTGCGGGACCAGGCCCGCGCGAGCTACGATACGACCTGGCGGGCGCTGGTGCGCGCGCTGGCCGGGGAGAACGTTCCCCTGCGCGTGGTGGCCAAGGACTCGGGGGTGATCTCGTCGGACGACTTCATCTCGCCGATCGGTGTCTACGCCGACTGCGGACGCATCGGCGAGGCCACGCTGGAGGGCGAGGCCCTCGTGGCCTTCACGCTCTTCGTGCAGCCGAACGGCGACGGGGTCACCGCGATCCAGGTCAACTCGAAGATGAGCACCCACGCGTATCGCCGGGGCAGCTCCGGCGGGCTCAAGACGGATCGCGTGCTCCAGTGCGTCTCCACCGGCCGCTGGGAGGCCAACCTGCTCGACTCGGTGCGGCGGCTCGTGAAGGAGTGACGTCGCGATGCCGCCCCGTCTCCCCGAGCTGATCAAGCGCGCGCGGCGCCTGGCCCACGAGCGCGACGGACTCGTGCAGGAGCTGGCGCGCGAGTGGAGCGCGGCCCTCCGCGGGCAGGGCTTCTCTCCGCGTGACCTGGACGAGCTGTGGGCCGGCCTCACCGAGGACGCGGTGCGGCGCCTGCTGCGGACGCGGAGGGAGGGGGCCAGCCCCGAGGCGATCCGCCGCGAGGCCCACGAAGTCATCGCGCGGGTCAAGGAGCGCGTGGAGACCGAGCTTGCCGCCGGCGGATGAGGGCGGGGGCACCTCGGCCGCGGCGCGCGCGATGCTGCGCACGCTGCCGTCGGTCGACGCGCTGCTCGCGTCGGTCGCCGGCGATCTCGCCCTCCGGGGCATCGCGCGCCCGCGTCTGACCGCCACCGTCCGCGAGGTGCTGGGCGCCGAGCGGCGGCGCATCCTCGAGACGGGCGCCGCCGGCGCGGCCGCAGAGGCCCTGGCCGGCCGGGTGGTGGCGCGGCTCACCGAGACCGGCGCGTTCTCGCTCGTGCCGGTCGTCAATGCCACCGGTGTGGTGCTGCACACCAATCTCGGCCGCGCGCTGCTCTCGCCGCTCGCCCGGTCGCGCCTCCACGAGGTCGCCTCCGCCTACTCCAATCTGGAGATGGATCTGCCGCGCAAGGAGCGCGGCTCCCGCTACGCGCACGTCGAGCCGCTGCTGCGCCGCCTCTCCGGCGCCGAAGCCGCGCTCGTCGTCAACAACTGCGCATCCGCGGTTCTCCTCGCCCTGGAGAGCCTGGCGCGTGGCAAGGACGTGATCGTCTCGAGAGGCGAGCTGATCGAGATCGGCGGCGAATTCCGGATCCCCGACATCATGAGCCGGTCGGGCGCGCGACTGTGTGAAGTCGGCACCACCAACCGCACGCATCTCAAGGACTACGCCGGCGCGATCGGCCCGGAGACCGGGCTGATCCTCAAGGTCCACACCTCCAACTACCGCGTGGTCGGCTTCACCGCCGCGGTGTCCTCCCGGGAGCTCGCCGAGCTGGGCCGCGCGCGCGGCGTTCCGGTGATGGAGGATCTCGGCTCGGGGTGCTTCGTGGACCTGACCCGTCACGGCTTCCCCTACGAGCCGACCGTGCCCGAGGTGGTCGCGGCCGGCGTGGATCTCGTGTCCTTCTCCGGCGACAAGCTGCTGGGCGGCCCGCAGGCCGGCATCCTGGTGGGCCGCGCCGCCCTGATGGAGCGCCTGGCCCACAATCCGCTCAACCGCGCGCTCCGCATCGACAAGTTCACGATCGCGTCGCTGGAGGCGACCCTCGGCGCCTACGAGGCGGGGACCGCTCTGGAGACCATCCCGACCCTCCGGATGCTGACCGAGCCGCTCGCGTCGATTCGTCGCCGGGCCAGACGCATCCTGCTCCGGGCCGGCGCGGACGCGGGCCGGATGCTCGGCGCGCAGATCGTAGAGTCGCGCTCCCAGGTGGGCGGAGGCGCGCTGCCCACCGTGGAGCTGCCCACCGCGGCCATCGCGCTCGGTACCACCGATCGTCCCGCGGAGCGCCTGGATGAGGCCCTCCGCGGCGGCCGCCCGCCGGTGCTCGGCCGGCTGCTCGACGATCGCCTGCTGCTGGACTGCCGCACCGTCCTGCCGTCGGACGTACCCGCCCTCGCCGCTCGCCTCGCCACCCTGTAGGAGCGGCATGAAACACGTCGTCGTCGGCACCGCGGGCCACATCGATCACGGCAAGACGTCGCTGGTGAAGGCTCTCACCGGAACCGACACCGATCGGCTGCCCGAGGAGAAAGCGCGCGGCATCACGATCGATCTCGGATTCGCGTTCCTCGAGGAGCCCGACGGCCTCGTCATCGAGATCGTGGACGTGCCGGGACACGAGCGGTTCGTCAAGAACATGCTGGCTGGCGCGGGCGGGATCGACCTCGCACTGCTCGTGGTGGCGGCGGACGAGGGCGTGATGCCCCAGACTCGCGAGCACCTCGCGATCTGCCAGCTCCTGCGCATCAAGTCCGGGCTCGTGGTCCTCACCAAGGCGGACATGGTCGAGCCCGACTGGATCGAGCTGGTGCGCGACGACGTCCGCCGCGCGGTCGAGGCCACGTTCCTCGCCGAGGCCCCGATCCTGGCGGTGTCCGCGAAGTCCGGTGACGGCCTGGCCGAGCTGCGCGCGACGCTCGCCCGGCTCGCGCGCGCGGTGCCGGCCAAGGATCCCGATCGGACCGCCCGGCTGCCGATCGACCGGGTGTTCACCGTGCGGGGCTTCGGCACCGTGGTCACCGGGACGCTCGGGTCCGGCCGCTTCGCGGTGGATGAGCGCATCGAGATCTATCCGCGCGGGATCCAGTCGAAGGTGCGGGGCCTGCAGGTGCACGGCCGCGCGGTGGAGCAGGCGGAGGCCGGTCAGCGCACCGCCGTGAATCTGCAGGGCGTCGAGCGCGCCGCCATCGAGCGGGGCGACGTGGTGGCCCCCGCGGGCACGCTCGTGCCGACGCTGCTGCTCGACGGCACGCTGGAGCTTCTGGAGGAAGCGCCGCGGCCGGTCAAGACGCGCGACCGCGTGCGGTTCCACGCGGGCACCCAGGAGGTGATGGCGCGCGTGCTCCCGGTCGGCCGTCCCGAGCTCGAGCCGGGGCAGGCCTGTCACGCGCGCTTTCGCCTCGAGGCGCCGGTGGTCGCCCTGCCGGGGGACCGCTTCGTCGTGCGGTCGTACTCGCCCATCGTGACGATCGGCGGCGGCACCGTGCTCGACATCACGCCGCCCCGCTTCAAGCGGAAGGGGCCGGCCCTCGCCGAGCACCTGGAGCTCCTCGCCACCGGCGGCTCCGCCGAGGTGCTGGAGGAGCACCTGAAGCAGGCGGGCGCGGCCGGAGCCCGGGTGGCGGACCTGCGCGCGCGCACGCCATTCGGACCGGAGCAGCTCGGCCGGCTCCTGGGCGAGCTGCAGCAGGCCGGGCGCATCCTGGCGGTGGACCGCGAATGGTATCTGCACCGCGACGCGAGCGATCGCCTCCGCAGCCAGACGCTCGGCGTTCTCGAGGCGTTCCATCGCGAGAACCCGCTGCGCGCGGGTATCTCGCGCGAGGAGCTGCGCAGCCGCGTGGGACAGGCGCAGGAGCGCGTCTTCGGCCCGCTGCTCACCACGCTCGAGGCGGAAGGATTGGTCACGAGCGATCGGGACCAGGTCCGCCTGGCCGCGCACCGTATCCGCCTCAGCGCCGAGCAGGAGCGGGTGGTCAAGGGGCTGGAGGCGGACTATCGCGCCGCCGCGGCGGCGCCGCCGAGCCCGGAGGAGGCGCTCGGCCGCTACGGGGTCAAGGGCACCGAGAAGAACGAGCTGTTCCAGATCCTGGTGGCCGATCGGACCCTGGTGCGGGTGAAGGAATCGCTGTTCTACCACGCCGAGGCCCTACGCTCGGTCCAGGGGCAGCTGGTCGCCCTGCTCCGCCAGAAGAAGGAGATCGGGCCGGCCGACTTCAAGGACCTGTTCGGGGTGAGCCGCAAGTACGCCATCCCCTTGATGGAGTACTTCGACGCCCAGCGGGTGACGGTGCGGGTGGGCGAGCGCCGCGTGCTGCGCGAGACGACGGGCCGGGACGAGCCGGGGCCGGCGGCCTGAGCCCCGGCCGCGTTGACAACCCCGGATCGCGCGCGTAGTGTAAGGGGTCGTCGGTAAAGGAAAGGAGTCCCGCCATGTTCGGTCTGGGATATCAAGAGCTGCTGTTGATCCTGGTGATCGTGCTGATCCTGTTCGGCGCCCAGCGTCTGCCCGACCTCGCCCGTTCGCTCGGGAGCAGCGTGAAGGAATTCAAGAAGGGCGTGAACGAGCTGAAGGACGACACGGCGGCGGCGGTGAAGAAGGACGACGAGAAGAACGCCTAGCTTCGTTCCCTCCCTCCTGCACTTCCCGCCGTCGTGATCCAGGCTGTCTGATCTCCTCGTGACCATCCGGTCGCGCGCACCGCGAGCGTGCCGCCGCGCGGCCGCAGCCCTTCGCTCACACTCGGATCTGGTCACCGCGCTCGCACTGGCCGCGGTCACCCTGCTGTCCCGGTGGCCCTATCGCGCGCGCGTGCTCTACAACTGGGACGCGGTGCAGTTCGCGCTGGCGCTGCGCGAGTTCGATATCGCCAAGCATCAGCCGCACCCGCCCGGCTACCTGCTCTACGTCGGGCTCGGCCGGATGCTGAACGCCTGGGTCTCGGATCCCACGCTGGCCTACGTCGCCCTCGCGATGCTGTTCAGCGCGGGCACCACCTTCGTCCTCTACTGGCTGGCGCGCCGCATGTACGATCGGGCCACCGCGGTGGTCGCGGCTTCGCTCCTCGCGGTCAGCCCGCTCTTCTGGTTCTACGGCTCGGTCGGGCTCACCTACGCGGGCGAGGCCTGTGCGGCGACGGTGGTCGCCTGGTTCGCCTATCACACGCTCACCCAGGGCGGCGGCCGCCATCTCTACTGGGGCGCCTTCGCGCTCGGCCTGACCGGAGGAATACGGCAATCGGTGCTCCTGCTGCTCCTGCCGCTCTGGCTCGGCGCGGCCGCGGTGGACATCCGCTCGCGCCCCGGACCCGCCCCGCGTCGCCGCCTCGTTCTTGCCGGCTGCATCCTCGTGGGCTCCGTGCTGGCCTGGCTGGTGCCCATGATGTGGCTGACCGGCGGCCCCGCCGCGTACGTCGCGGCGTCCACGCAGCTCTACGGCTCGATGCTGCTGCCGACCTCGGTCCTCGGGGGATCGCTCGACGTCACCCTCGCGCAGGCGCGGTATCTCATCGAGTCCACGCTGGTGGGGCTGGGACCGCTCAGCCTGGTGGCGCTGGCCCTGCCCGCGTATGCGCGTCGGGAACGGTGGGGCGGCCGCGAATGGTTCCTGTCGGTGTGGATCGCTCCGCCCGCCGTGTTCTACACGCTGGTGCACTTCGGTCAGGCGGGCTACGTGCTGACGTTCCTCCCCGCGCTGGTGATCCTGCTGAGCCGGGTGCTGGTCTGGGCGGTGGCGGCCGGCTCGGAGCGGCTGCGCCGGCCGAACTGGCGGTGGGCGCTCACCACCGCGGTGCTGCTGCCGCTCGTGCTCGTCAACACCGGGTTCTTCGTGAGCGCCCGCCCGCTGCCGCGCGAGTTCGACCATCGTTCGAGCGACAGCTGGATGTGGCGCGCCCGCGACGAGCTCCACGACTGGATCATGAGCCGCACCGCGGCGGCCCTGCGCGAGCACGAGGCGGTCATCCGGACGTACGTGGACAATATCCGTGAGCGCTACGATCCCTCCGACACCGCGCTCGTGACCGAGCTGAACAACCCGCGCTCCTACCCGTGGCTGCGGCACGCGATGTTCTACATGCCGGAGTATCCGATCTACCAGGTGCAGCTGGGGCCGATGCCGCTCGGCTTCTATGCGCCGCAGTCCGCGGTGACCATGATCCTCACCCCGGGGAGCCGGATCGCCCTGCCCGCCGGGATCCGCCAGCTCGTGTGGTTCGTGGATCACTGGGATCCGGCCACCGCCGCGCCCCCCGGCCTGCGGGAGATCCCGCTGCCCTACGGCCGCTACCTGTATGTCCTCCCGCTCACCCGCAAGCCCGTGGAATACGCCGGCTACACCTTCGAGCGCGCCCGGCGGTGAAGGGGCGGGGCCTCGCCCTCGCCACGCCGGCCGCGGGGCTCGCCGTCGGCGTCGCCCTCTTCCTGCTGAGAGCCCGTGAGATCGCCGGGCCGGTCGGCCTCGCGACGTTTCCGCTGGACGACTCGTGGATCCATCTCCAGTTCGCCCGCAACCTGGCCGAGGGTCGCGGCTTCGCCTACAACCCGGGTGTGCCCGTGTCGGGCTCGACGGCGCCGCTCTGGACGCTCGCGCTCGGCGGTCTCTTCGCGCTGTTCGGCAGCCATCCGGTGCTGGCCAAGGCGCTCGGCCTCGCCGCCGCCCTCGGCGCCGCGTGGCTGGCGGGTGCCCTCGCCTCGATCTGGACCGAGCGACGCGGCCTCGCGCGGCTCGCCGCCTTCCTGACCGCGCTGGCGGGGCCGACGGTCTGGGGCGCACTCTCGGGCATGGAGGTGACGCTCGCCGCCCTGCTGGTGACTGCCTCCCTTGTCTTGCACGCGCGCGGCCGCTCCGTGCCGGCCGCGATCGCGCTGGCGCTCGGCACAGCGGCGCGGCCGGAAAGCGTGATCCTCTTGCCCCTGTTCTGGCTGTCCGGCCCGCCGACATGGCGCCGGGCGGTCGCCTGGCTCGTTCCGAGCGCGGTCTGTCTCGGCCCGTGGGTAGCGTTCAACCTGGCGACCGTGGCCGGGCCGTTGCCCGGGACGGCGGCGGCGAAGATCGAGGGCGGCCTCGTGGGGTGGCTCCGGGGTGCTCGCGAGCCGCTCGCGACCACGCTGCTGGCCCGCCCGGGGCAGTTCGAGGCCGAGTGGGCTCGATGGCTGTGGCAGACGGACGTGTTGCTTCCGGTGCTGTTGTTCCCCGGGCTCTGGTGGCTCGGCCGTCGCTGGGGACGCGCGGCGCTGGTCCCCGCGCTCGTCCTGCTGGCGCACCCGCTCGCGATGGCTCTGCTCGCGCCGTACCGCGGCCCCGGCTTCCAGGAAGGCCGCTACTCGATCCACCTGCTCCCGCTCGCCATCGTGGTCGCCCTCGCCGCGACGCGGCTGCTCGATTCGCCGCGCGAGCGGTGGCGATGGTCGGCCTCCCTGGGAGCGGTCGGCTTCGCGGCCGGCATGGTCGCGGCGCTGCCCCCCGCGGCGACGCGCTACGCGTGGGCGGTGCAGAACATCGAGGCCATGCAGGTGCACCTCGGGCACTGGGTGGCGGGCCACACGCCGCCGGGAGCGCGGCTGGCACTCAACGACGTGGGCGCGATCACGTACATCTCCCGGCGTGAAATCGTGGACGTGATGGGTCTCGTCACGCCCGGTATCATCCCGTTCCGTCGTGACGGGGAGGCGGGCGTGCTCCGCTTCCTCGAGCGGGCCTGTCCCGACTACCTCATCGTCTTCCCCGAGTGGTTCCCCTCGATCTCCTCCCTGACCGACCGCTTCCAGCCCATCTACCGGGTCCGGCTCGACCACAACACGGTGGCGGGCGCCGCCGAGATGGTGGTCTACGAGGCGCGCTGGAGCCGCTGGCGGGCCGATCGGCATCCCTGCCCGGGCGCCCTCGCCAGGGAGTGGCGCCGGGTCGACCAGGCTCGCGAGAAAATGGGGCCGGATCGTATAATCGCCTCGTGGCGTCCCTGAAAGGTCTCCGCACCGCTCTCGCCGCCGGCCTCGTCGGCAGCCTCCTGTCGGGCGCCACCGCCCCGGTCTCCGCTCAGATCTACCGCTGGACGGACGAGCGGGGTGAGACCCGCTACTCGCAGGGCATCAATAGCATCCCCCCGCGCTTCCGCAGCGGAGCGGTGATGATGAGCGCTCCGAGCCAGCCGTCGGCGCCCGAGCCCGCGCCGCAGACCCCGGCCGCCGCGGCTCCGCCCGCCGGCTCGAACCCCAGCGCTCCCGCCGGCGGCCGGGGAGGACAGGGCAGCGCGCGCATCGCGTTCACGCCCGGCCAGCCGATCATGGTGAACGCGCGGATCAACGGGGGCGGCAACACCCAGCTGCTCCTCGACACCGGCGCGCAGGGCACCGTCATCAGCCCCACCGCGCTCGCCGCCCTCGGCATCAGCTATCGCGATGCGGTGCGCGGCTCCATCAAGGGCGTGACCGGTGACGCCAACGTCCTCGCGGTGCGGGTCGAGAGCATCGAGGTCGAAGGCGCCCGGTTCGGTCCGCTGATGGTCGTGTCCCACGATGCGGGCCTGGGATCCGGACGCGACGGACTGCTCGGACGGGATTTCCTCGACAACTTCGTCGTCACCATCGACAGCGCCAACCGCGTCGTCATCCTCACCCCGAAGTAGCCGCGCGGTGTTCTCGCTCTCCGCGGAGGCGGAGAGGCCGGGCCCCGTTCTTGCTGGAACCCGGGATGAGTGTTAGCGTGAGCCCTCTATGGACTACAAGGCCACGCTGAATCTGCCGAAAACCGACTTCCCCATGAAGGCCAACCTGCCCAAGCTCGAGCCGGAATGGCTCGACCGCTGGGCGGCGATGGACATCTACGGGCGCATCCGGCAGGCCTCGGCGAACCGCCCCCGGTGGATCCTCCACGACGGGCCGCCGTACGCGAACGGCCACATCCACGTGGGCACCGCGCTCAACAAGATCCTGAAGGACCTCGTGGTGAAGTCGCGCTCGATGCTCGGGCACAACGCGGTCTACGTGCCCGGCTGGGACTGTCACGGGCTGCCGATCGAGCACCAGGTGGACAAGGAGCTGGGCCTCGACCAGGTGTCGGTGGACGTGCGCAGCGCAATGGACCCGGTGGAGAAGCGGCGGCGCTGCCGCGAGTACGCGTCCAAGTTCATCGACATCCAGCGCGAGGAGTTTCGGCGCCTCGGCGTCTTCGGCGACTGGAACAATCCGTATCGCACGATGGCGCCCGCCTATCAGGCGATCATCGCGCGCGAGTTCGGCCGGTTCGTCGGCCGCGACCTCGTGCACAAGGGGCTCAAGCCGGTGCACTGGTGCATGCACTGCAAGACGGCGCTGGCGCAGGCCGAGGTCGAATACGAAGACCAGACCACGCCCTCGGTCTACGTGAAGTTCCCGCTCAAGAGCGGCGACCCGCGGCTCACCGGCGCCCTCGGAGGGCGGCCCACCTCGCTGGTGATCTGGACCACCACCCCGTGGACGCTGCCCGCGAACCTCGCGATCGCGGTCCATCCCGACGCGACCTACACCGCGGTGGAGCTGGACGGCCAGGCGCTGATCGTGGCGCAGCCGCTCGCGGAGGCCTTCGGCCGGCTGCCCGGCGTGAAGGGCCGCGCGACCGTCCTGCCGGTGGCGGTGCCCGGCCGCGCGCTCGAGGGCGCCGTCGCGCGCCATCCCTGGATCGATCGCGACGTGCCGGTGCTCACCGCCGACTTCGTGGCGATGGACGCGGGCACCGGGCTCGTCCACATCGCGCCCGGCCACGGCGAGGAGGACTACGAGCTGGGCCGTCGGGCCGGGCTGAAGATCTACAACCCGGTGGACGACGACGGGCGCTTCATCCCCGAGGTCGCCCACTTCGCGGGCCAGACGGTGTGGGAGGCCAACCCGCGCATCATCGAGCACCTCCGCGCGGCGGGCGCGCTCGTGTCCGAGGTGCCGCTGCGGCACACGTACCCGCACTGCTGGCGCTGCAAGAATCCCACGCTCTTCCGCGCCACCGAGCAGTGGTTCATCGCGCTCGACCGCCACGGGCTGCGCCAGAAAGCGCTCGATGCCATCCGTCACGAGGTGACGTGGCTGCCCGCGTGGGGCGAGGAGCGGATCTACAACATGGTGGCCCATCGCCAGGAATGGGTCATCTCCCGCCAGCGCGTGTGGGGCGTGCCGATCGTCGCGTTCTACTGCCTCGCCTGCGAAACGGTGCTGCTGAGCGAGGCGCTCGTTACCCACGTCGCGTCCATCATGCGCGACGGGATGGGCGCCGACGAGTGGTACACGCGGTCGGCCGCCGAGCTGCTGCCCGCGGGTACCCGCTGCCCGAAGTGCGGCGGCGCCGAGTTCCGCAAGGAGAGCGACATCCTGGACGTGTGGTTCGACTCCGGATGCAGTCACGCCGCGGTGCTCGAGCAGCGTCCGGAATTGCGCTGGCCCGCCGACATGTACCTGGAGGGCTCCGACCAGCACCGCGGCTGGTTCCACTCCTCGCTGCTCGAGGCGGTGGGCACCCGCGACAAGCCGCCTTACAAGTCGGTGCTCACTCACGGGTTCGTGGTGGACGGCGAAGGGCGGAAGATGTCGAAGTCGGGCGGCAACAACGTGACCCCCGACGAGATCATCCCCAAGTACGGCGCCGAGGTGCTGCGCCTCTGGGTCGCCTCCGAGGACTACACGGAGGACATCCGCCTCTCCGTCGAGATCCTCAACCGCCTCGCCGACGCCTACCGCCGCATGCGCAACACGTGCCGCTTCCTGCTCGGCACCCTGGCCGACTTCGACCCGGAGCGGGACCGGCGCTCCTACGAGCAGATGGACGAGCTGGACCGCTGGGCTCTGCTGCGCCTGGGCGGGCTCATCTCGCGCGTGCGCAAGGCCTACGAGGACTACCAGTTCCACGTGGCGTTCCACTCCATGCACAACTTCTGCGCGGTGGACCTCTCCGCGCTCTACCTCGACATCATCAAGGACCGCCTCTACATCTCGGCGCCCGACGATCCGCGGCGGCGCGCCTCGCAGACGGTGTGCTTCGAGATCCTCGCCGCGCTGACCCGGTTGATGGCCCCGATCCTCACGTTCACCGCCGACGAGGTGTGGTCGTACATCCCCGGGCGCGGCAAGCCGGAGAGCGTGCACCTCGCGCTGTTTCCCGAGGAGCGCGGCGAGTGGATGAACGAGCGGCTCGCCGCCGACTGGGAGCGGCTGCTCGAGGTGCGCGGCGAGGTGTCCCGCGCCCTCGAAGTCGCGCGGCAACAGGGCAAGATCGGCAAGGGCATCGACGCGGTGGTGTTCGTTCCGAATGCGCCGGAGGAGCAGTGGCGTCCGCTGCTCGAGGCCAAGGGGGAGGCTCTGCTCACCACCGTGTTCAACGTCTCGGGGACGCGCCTCCGGCAGGGCGCGCCGCGCGAGGCGGTGCGCTACGAGAGCCAGGACATCCCGGGCCTGGTGCTGGAAGTGGCGCCCGCGCAGGTGCTCGGGTGGAAGAAGTGCGAGCGCTGCTGGACCTGGAGCGCACGCGTGGGTGAGGACGCCGCGCATCCGACCCTCTGCGAGCGCTGCACCCCGGTCGTGGCGGCGCTGCCCCGGTGACCGCGGCCGCGGCCACCGCGCTGGCCGTCCTGCTCCTCGACCAGGTCACGAAGTACTGGGCGCTCCAGCGCCTGCTCCCCGGAATCTCCCGGCCGGTGCTCGACTCGCTCTTCTCCCTGACGCTCGTCATGAATCCCGGGCTGGCGTTCGGCATGCTCGGCGGCATGCCCGCCGGCTGGCGATGGGTGGTGGCGCTGCTGTCCATCGGCGCGCTCGGGATCCTGGCGATGGTGGGACTGCGGATGCTGCCCGCCGGCGGCTGGCTCACGCCGGTCGCGCTCGGCATGATCTTCGGGGGCGCGGTCGGCAACCTGATCGACCGCGGCCGCTTCGGCGCGGTGATCGACTTCCTCGACTTCTACTGGCGCGGATACCACTGGCCTGCCTTCAACGTGGCCGACTCCGCCATCACCGTCGGGGTAGCGCTCCTCGCCTTCCAGATGCTGCGGGCCCCGTCGCCTTCTCGCTGATCCCGGCCGCGCCGGATGGACGAGACGTCGCCGCCTCGCGAGTGGACCGGGTCCGTCGTCGCCGGTGAAGCGGGAGCCCGGCTCGACGCCTGGCTCGTCGAGCGGCTGAGCGGGCTCTCGCGGATGCGCGTGAAGGGACTCATCGAGACGGGCCGCGTGCTCGTCGACGCCCGGGTGGTCAAGGCCGGCCACCGCGTGCGTGAGGGCGAGCGCGTGGAGGTCGCCATTCCACCGTCTCCCCGTGAAGGGCTCGCCCCCGAGCCGATAGCCCTGACCGTGGTATTCGAGGACGGCGACGTGCTGGTGGTGGACAAGCCCGCCGGCATGGTCACTCATCCCGGGGCGGGACGGCCCGAGGGCACGCTGGCCGCGGCCGCGCTGGCGCACGCCCCCGACATGGCCGGGGTCGGCAGCCCGCGTCGGCCCGGCATCGTGCACCGGCTCGACAAGGGCACCTCCGGACTGATCGTGCTGGCGAAGACGCAGGCGGCGTACGACGCGCTCACCGCTCAGCTCGCGCGGCGCACCGTGACTCGCCGCTATCTCTGCCTCGCGCAGGGCACGGTGCGCCGGGCCGCGGGGGTGGTCGACGCGCCGGTCGGCCGCGATCCGCGCTCCCGCATCCGAATGGCGGTGGTGGCAGAAGGCAAGGGGAAGCGAGCCGTGACCCGCTACCGGGTCCTCGAGCGGTTCGGCGTCGGCCCCTCGGCGGTCACGCTGCTCGAATCCAGTCTCGAGACCGGGCGCACCCACCAGATCCGTGTCCACCTGGCCTCGCTCGGGCACCCCTTGCTCGGCGACGACGTCTACCGGGGTCGCCGCACCGGGCCAGGCGGCGACGCGGTGTTGACCACGCTGATCGAGGGGCTTGGCGGCGTGGCGCTCCATGCGGCCGAGCTGGCCTTCCTGCACCCGCTGACCGGTGCGCCGATGCAGTTTTCGTGTCCTCTGCCCGACAGGATTGCCCGGATCCTGTCTCATCTCCGCAACAGGACGCGCTGAGCCCCCACGACGGCGGGAGCATTCAGGCCGTCAACATCGCGCCCGGACAGGTGCTGGCCGCTGGCTCGACGGGGCTCCGGCCGCCACATTGCGTGGCATGCCGCGTGCTACGATTGTTGGCATCATGGCTCAGCTCACCGCCGTCATTCTCGCCGCCGGCGAGGCCAAGCGCATGCGCTCGGCCCGCCCCAAGGTCCTCCATTCCCTCTGCGGTCGGCCCCTGATCGCGTACCCGGTGAACGCCGCCCGCGCGGTCGGGGCCCGGATCGTGGTCGTGGTCGGGCGGGGCGCCGACGAGGTGCGGGCCGCCGTCGATCCCGAGGCCGGCGCGAGCTTCGTCGAGCAGAAGGAGCGCCTCGGCACCGGTCATGCGGTGCTGCAGGCCCACGTGGCCTGCGGCGACGCTCCGGGCACGATCCTGGTGCTGCCCGGGGACGGGCCGCTGCTGTCCGCGCCGACCCTGAAGCGCCTCGTCGATCACCACGTGCAGACCGCCGCCGCCGCCACGCTGCTGACCGCGGAGGTGCCTGACGCCACCGGCTACGGGCGCGTGGTGCGGGAGGGGGGCCGCCCGGTCGGCATCGTGGAGCATCGCGACGCCACCGCCGCGCAGCGCGCGCTCCGCGAGATCGGCACCAGCGTGTACTGCTTCGACGCGGCGCGCTTCTGGCCCGCGCTCGCCCAGGTGACGCCGGAGAACGAGCAGCACGAGTACTACCTGACCGACGTGATCGGCGTCCTGCATCGCCAGGGCCAGCCGCTGGAGGCGGTGATCACCGAGGATCCGAGCGAGTGCCTGGGCGTGAACGATCGCAAGCAGATGGCCGAGCTGGGCGCCATCATGCGCCGCCGCATCCTCGATCGGCTGATGGTGGCCGGTGTCAGCGTGATCGACCCGGCCAACACCTACGTGGACGACACCGTGACCATCGGGCCCGACACCATCCTCCACCCGGGCGTGATCCTGCAGGGGCGCACGACGGTCGGTGCGGAGTGCGTGGTGAGCACCGGCTGCCACGTGGCGGATACCACGATCGGCGACCGGGTGCTGCTCAAGCCGTACTGCGTGCTCAGCGAATCCACCGTGGAGGAGGACGCGCAGCTCGGCCCCTTCTGCCACCTGCGTCCGGCGAGCCGCGTGGGCGCCAGGGCCAAGGTCGGCAACTTCGTCGAGCTGAAGAAGTCACGCATCGGCCGCGGGTCCAAGGTGCCGCATCTCTCCTATATCGGCGACACCACGATGGGGGACGGCGTCAACATCGGTGCCGGCACCATCACCTGCAACTACGACGGCGTAGCCAAGCACGAGACGGTCATCGCGGATGGGGTGTTCGTGGGCACCAACTCGAGCCTGGTGGCGCCGCTGACCATCGGCGAGGGGGCCTACGTGGGAGCCGGCTCGGTGATCACCAAGAGCGTGCCGCCGGGCGCGCTGGCGGTGGCGCGCGGACGTCAGGAGACCCGGGAAGGCTGGGTCGCCCGGAAGCAGAAGGCGAAGCCCAAGGCGTCCGGACACAAGGACTAGCGTCATGTGCGGCATCGTCGGGTACGTCGGCGACAAGAGCGCGATCGACATCGTGCTCGACGGGCTGAAGCGGCTCGAGTATCGCGGGTACGACTCGGCGGGCGCCGCGGTGATCGGCCCCGCCGGCCTGCAGATCCGACGGGCCGCCGGACGGATCAAGGTGCTCGAGGGCCTGCTGCGCGAGAAACCGATGGAGGGCCGGATCGGGCTCGGGCATACCCGCTGGGCCACCCACGGTCGCCCCACCGACGAGAACGCGCATCCTCACACCGACGGCTCCGGCGATCTGGTGGTGGTGCACAACGGGATCATCGAGAACTACCTCCCCATCAAGGAGCGGCTGCAGGCGGAAGGCCACGTCTTCACCTCGGAGACCGACACCGAGGTCATCGCGCACCTGATCGAGCGCCACCTGCAAGACACCCCGCGCCTCGACGAGGCGGTGCGCCGCGCCCTGCGCGAGCTGCGCGGCTCGTACGCGATCGTGGTGCTGCACCGGCGCATGCCCGATCGGCTGGTCGCGGCCAAGCTCGGCGCGGGCAGCGTGGTGGTCGGCCTCGGCGAGAACGAGACCTTCCTGGCCTCCGACATCCCGGCCATCCTCTCCCACACACGCGACGTGGTGGTGCTGGAGGACGAGGACGTGGCGGTGGTGACCCGCCGAGGGGTCGAGATCAGCCAGCTGGACGGGGCGCCGGTGCAGCGCGCGCCCTCGCGGATCTTGTGGGACCCGATCCTGGCCGAGAAGGGCGGCTATCGGCACTTCATGCTCAAGGAGATCTACGAGCAGCCGCGCGCGGCTGCCGACACCATGCGCGGGCGGGTACAGCCGGAGGGCGGCACCGTGGTGTTGCCCGACGTGCAGCTCGATCCGGACGTGATGGCCGGCATTCAGAGAATCGTCCTGGTCGCCTGCGGCACCTCCTATCACGCGGCCATCGTCGGTCGCTTCATGATCGAGCGCCTGACCGGCATCGCGGCGGAGGTCGACCTGGGCTCGGAGTTCCGCTATCGCGACTCGGTCCTCGGCCCCGAGACGCTGGTGATCGCGCTCTCGCAGTCCGGCGAGACCGCCGACACCCTCGGGGCGGTCAAGGCCGCCCGGGCCAAGGGGGCGCCGATCGTCGGCATCACCAACGTGGTGGGCTCGGCGCTCTCGCGCGAGGCCACCGGCACGCTCTACACGCACGCCGGCCCGGAGATCGGCGTCGCGTCGTCCAAGACCTTCACCGCGACCCTGGTGGCCTGCTACCTCCTGGCCCTCTGGCTGGGCCGGCGGCGCGGGATGCTGAACGCGGAGGACGGACGCAAGCACATCCAGGGCCTGCTCGAGCTGCCGCGCCTGATGGAGCAGACGCTCGAGATGGAGCATGCGGTGGCCGATCTCGCCCGCGACCTCTCGCGCCACAAGAACTTCCTCTTCCTCGGCCGCGGCATCAGCTATCCGCTCGCTCTCGAGGGCGCGCTGAAGCTCAAGGAGCTCTCGTACGTGCACGCCGAGGGCTATCCGGCGGGAGAGATGAAGCACGGGCCGATCGCGCTGCTGGAGGACGGCTTCCCGGTCATCGCGCTGGCCCCACGGGACGGCTCGTACGACCGCATGATGGGCAACCTCGAGGAGGTGCGCGCCCGCGACGGCCGCGTCATCGCCATCGGTCACGAGGGCGACCGCGAGCTGGCCGCCAAGGCCGAGGTGATGCTGCCGGTCCCGCCCGCCGGCGATCTGCTCACGCCCATCCTGCTGTCGATCCCGATGCAGCTGCTCGCCTATCACGTCGCGGTACGCCTCGGACGCGACGTCGACCAGCCCCGCAACCTCGCCAAGTCCGTCACCGTCGAATAGCCCCCACCCTGCCCAGGACGGTTGTCCGGGGCAGTTGCCGGGCGAGGTGCAGCCGAAGGCGAGCCGAGCGCATTTGAAAGAGAAGCCCCGGTAGCCGTCACGCCACGGGTCTACTACCTGTGGTATCGTTTGTTCCCATGTTGCATCCCGCAGTGACCGCCGAAAGTCTGCTCGCGCCCCTGAATCCGCCGCAGCGCGACGCGGTCACCACGACGAAGGGCCCGGTGCTGGTGCTGGCCGGCGCGGGAAGCGGCAAGACCCGCGTGATCGCCCACCGCATCGCCTACCTGCTCGCGGTCGAGGGCGTGCATCCGCGTCACGTGCTCGCGGTGACCTTCACCAACAAGGCGGCCGCGGAGATGCGGCACCGGGTGGAGGATCTCCTGCTGCCCGCCGGGATCCGCCCGCCGATCATCGCCACCTTCCACGCGGCCTGCGTGCGCATTCTCCGCGAGCGGGCCGTCCAGGCCGGGCTCAAGCCGTCCTTCGTGATCTACGACGAGGACGACCGGCAGAGCCTGGTGAAGGAGGCGCTGCGGGAGCTGGACTTCGACGAGCGCACGCTGACCCCGAGCACGGTCGTTCACCGCATCAGCCACTGCAAGAACCAGATGATGGCGCCCGAGGACGTCGAGCAGCTGGCCCGCACCCCGCGAGAGGAGCGCATCGCCTCGCTCTATCGGCTCTACGAGGAGAAGCTGCGGGCGGCCGGGGCGCTGGACTTCGACGACCTGCTCCTGCGCGTGGTGCGACTGCTCGAGACGGTGCCGGAGGCGCTTCGCTGGTATCGCCACGTGTGGACGCACGTGCTGGTGGACGAGTACCAGGACACCAATCGCGCCCAGTATCGCATCGTGCAGTTGCTGACCGAGGAGCACCGGAACCTCTGCGTCGTGGGCGATCCGGACCAGTCGGTCTACCGATGGCGGGGCGCCGATCTGCGCAACATCCTCGACTTCGAGAAGGACTACCCGGACTGCCGGGTGGTGGCGCTCGAGCAGAACTACCGCTCCACCAAGCGCATCCTCGACATCGCCTCCGCGGTGATCGTCAACAACACCGCCCGCAAGGAGAAGCGGCTCTGGACGGAGAACCGCGAGGGCGAGCGCGCGGAGGTCTACCGGGGCTGGGACGAGAACGAAGAATCAGCTTTCGTAGCCCAGAAGGTTCGCGCGCTGAATCGCGAGGGCCGGGGCTACCGGGACGTCGCGGTCTTCTATCGGACCAACGCGCAGTCGCGCGTGCTGGAGGATGCGCTGCGCCGGGCCGGCATCCCGTACCTGATCGTCGGCGGGGTGCGCTTCTACGAGCGTCGTGAGATCAAGGACGTGGTGGCCTATCTGCGCCTGACCGCCAACCCGTTCGACGACGTGGCCTTCCGCCGCGCGGTGGCCGCCCCGGCCCGCGGGATCGGCAAGGCCACGCTCGATCGCCTCGCCGACGCGGCGCGCGCGGCGGGCGGCTCGCTGCTCGCCCTGTGCGCGATGATCCCCGCCGACATCACCGGCAAGCCGCGCCGCGCCCTCGAGGAGTTCGCGCGGCTGATCGCGCGCCTCGCCGAGCGCCGGAGCGCGCTGGCGGTGCCCGCGCTCATCGACGAGGTGTGCGCCGCCTCCGGCTACCGCGACGCGCTCAAGGCCGAGCGCACCGCCGAGGCGGAGGCGCGCCTCGAGAACCTCGAGGAACTGGTGGCGGCCTCCGAGGAGTTCATCGCCGGCCAGCAGGCGCAGGGCATCGAGCCGGTGACGCTCGAATCCTTCCTGGACTCGATCGCCCTGGTCGCCGACACCGACGAGATCGACTCCGAGTCGGGCGGGGTCACCCTGATGACCCTGCATTCGGCCAAGGGCCTCGAGTTCCCGGTGGTCTTCCTCACCGGCCTCGAGGAAGGCGTCTTCCCGCATTCCCGCTCGATGCTCGAGCCCGAGGAGCTGGAGGAGGAGCGGCGGCTCTGCTACGTGGGGATCACGCGCGCGCAGGAGCGCCTGTTCCTGTCCTACGCCTTGCACCGGCGCATCCAGGGCTACGGTGTCGCGGAGCCCTCGCGCTTTCTCCTCGAGATCCCGGAGGAGCAGGTCCAGCTCCTCAACGCGCGCCGGCCCGAGCCGGTGGCTCACGCGACCACCGCGCCCACTCCGGCCGAGGCCGGCGACGATTTTCCGTTCCGCCTGGGCGCCAAGCTCCGCCACGCCCGCTGGGGCGAGGGCCTGCTGGTGGGCATGGAGCGCGAAGGCAGCGACGTGATCGCCACCGTGCACTTCGCCAGCGTCGGGCGCAAGCGTCTCTCGCTGCAGTACGCGCACCTGGAGGAGCTGTGACCGACGGGCCACGCATCTCGATGAAGGACGTCGAGCACGTGGCCCGCCTGGCCCGGCTCGAGCTCTCCGCCGCCGAGAAGGAGCGGATGCGGAAGGAGCTGGACGGCATCCTGTCCTACATCGACAAGCTCCGCGCGGTCGACACCCGCGGAGTCGCGCCCACCTCGCACGCGGTGCCCCTGACCAACGTGATGCGGGACGACATTGAGGTGGCCTCCCTGCCGCCGGACGAGATGCTCGCCAACGCCCCCGACCGGCACGGCGAGCTGTTCCGGGTCCCCAAGATCATCGAGGAGTAGACGAAGCGACCGATGGGCGCGCTGGCCTCGCTGACCGCTCACGAGCTGGGCGCGCGGTACCGGCGCGGGGAGGCCACGCCGAGCGCGGCGGTCACCGACTACCTGGCCCGCATCGACGCGGTCGACCCCCAGGTGCGCGCCTTCCTCACCGTGACCCGCGAGGAAGCCCTGCGCCGCGCCGCCGAGGCCGACGCGCGCTTCCGGGCCGGCACGCCGCGCGGTCCGCTCGACGGGGTGCCGATCGCGCTCAAGGACGTGCTGTGCACGCGGGGGATCCGCTCCACCTGCGGCTCGAAGATCCTCGACCGCTTCGTGCCCCCCTACGACGCGACCGTGGTCGCCCGGCTCTACGATGCCGGGGCGATCCTGCTCGGCAAGCTCAACATGGACGAGTTCGCGATGGGCTCCTCCACCGAGCACTCCGCCTACTTCACCACCCGCAATCCGTGGGACCTCGCCCGGGTGCCCGGCGGCTCGTCGGGCGGCGCCTCGGCGGCGGTGGCGGCCGACATGGCCGCCCTCACGCTCGGCACCGACACCGGCGGCTCCATCCGTCAGCCCGCGGCCTTCTCGGGCGTCCTCGGCATGAAGCCGACGTACGGGCGCGTCTCGCGGTACGGGCTCATCGCCTTCGCCTCGTCGCTCGACCAGATCGGCCCGTTCGCCAAGGACGTGGAGGACGCGGCGCTGATGCTGCACGCGATCGCGGGCGTGGACCCGATGGATTCGACGTCCGTGGACGTCCCCGTCCCCGACTACCCGGCCGAGCTGCGCTCCGGCATCGAGGGCCTGAGGCTCGGCGTGCCGGCGGAGTACTTCATCGAGGGCATGGATCCGGAGGTGGAGCGGGCGGTGCGGGAGGCCATCGCCGCGCTCGAGAAGCTGGGCGCCCGCACCGAGCCGGTCTCGCTGCCGCATACCGAGTACGGGCTGGCCGCCTACTACGTCATCGCGCCCGCCGAGGCCTCGTCGAACCTGGCCCGCTACGACGGGGTCAAGTACGGCCTGCGGGTCCCCGGCGCGCGCGACCTGATCGACATGTACAGCAAGACGCGCGCGGCCGGCTTCGGCACCGAGGTGAAGCGGCGCGTGATGCTGGGCACCTACGTGCTCTCCGCCGGTTACTACGACGCCTACTACGGCCAGGCCCAGAAGGTGCGAACGCTCGTGCGGCGCGACTTCCAGCAAGCGTTCGAGCGGGTCGACCTGATCGTGGCGCCCACCACCCCGGGCGTCGCCTTCAAGATGGGCGAGAAGGAAGACCCGATCCAGATGTACCTGAACGACATCTTCACGATCCCGGTGAACCTGGCGGGCCTGCCGGGCGTGTCCATCCCCGGCGGCTTCACGCAGACCGGCCTGCCGATCGGGCTGCAGCTCATCGGGCGCGCCTTCGACGAGGCACGGCTGCTGCGCGCGGCCCACGCCTACCAGCAAGTCACCACGTGGCACCAGCGCAAGCCGCCACTCACCGCATGAGCGCCTACCAAACCGTCATCGGCCTGGAGGTCCACGCCCAGCTCGCGACGCGCACCAAGATGTTCTGCGGCTGCCGCGCGTCTTTCGGGGCCGAGCCGAACACCCAGACGTGTCCGGTGTGCCAGGGCATGCCCGGCTCGCTGCCGGTGATCAACCGCCGCGCGATCGAGTACGGCATCATGACCGCGCTGGCCATAGGCTGCCGGGTCAACGTGCACAACCGCTTCGCGCGCAAGCACTACTACTACCCGGACATGCCGAAGAACTACCAGATCAGCCAGTACGAGGAGCCGCTGGCCGAGCACGGTCATCTGCTGATCGAGGCCCGGGGCGGCGCGCGCGACGTCGGCATCCAGCGCCTGCACCTGGAGGAGGACGTGGGCAAGCTCCTCCACGAGGGCGCGCTCGAGACCGCGCCGTCGAGCGAGGTCGACTTCAACCGGGCCGGCGTGCCCCTGATGGAGATCGTCTCCAAGCCCGATCTCCGCAGCCCCGACGAGGCGGCCGCCTATCTCAAGGCCCTGCGCGCGATCCTGATCTACCTGCGCGTCTGCGACGGCAACATGGAAGAGGGCTCGCTGCGCTGTGACGCCAACATCTCGCTGCGACCGATCGGGCAGGCCGAGTACGGCACCAAGGTCGAGATCAAGAACATGAACTCGTTCCGCAACGTGCGCGACGCGCTCGACCACGAGATCCGCCGGCAGACGCGCGCGCTCGAGACCGGCGAGCGCATCGTGCAGGAGACGCGGCTGTGGGATCCGGACCGCGCGGTGACGGTCTCGATGCGCTCCAAGGAGTTCGCGCACGACTACCGGTACTTCCCGGAGCCGGACCTGCCGCCGCTCGACGTGCAGCCGGCCTGGATCGAGGAGATGCGGGAGCGGCTGCCCGAGCTTCCGGGCGCGCGGCGCGCGCGCTTCCAGGCCGAGTATGCGCTGTCGGCGTACGACGCCGACATCCTGACCCAGGGCCGCGGCCTCGCCGACTACTTCGAGGAAGCCGCGCGCGGATCCGGCAAGCCGAAAGCGGTCGCCAACTGGGTGCTGAACGAGCTGCTGCGCGAAGTGCCGGCCGACGACGACCGCGCGGTGGCGGCTTCGCCCATTCCGCCCGCCCACCTGGTCGGGCTGCTGCGCCTGATGGACGACGGAACGATCAGCGGCAAGATCGCCAAGGACGTGTTCGAGAAGATGGTCCGCTCGCGCGACACCGCGGAGGCGATCGTGCGCCGCGAGGGACTGACCCAGGTGGCCGACGAGGGCGCCCTCGGGGCGGCGGTGGACGCGGTGCTGGCCGCGCACGCCAAGGTCGTGGAGGACTACAAGGCCGGGAAAAAGGCGGCGCTCGGCTTCCTGGTGGGGCAGGTGATGAAGTCCACGCAGGGCAAGGCGAATCCCGGCGTGGTGAACCGGCTTCTGATGGAGAAACTTCCGAAAGTCTGAATAGTTAGGTAAGATGGAAGGCAGTCCATGATTCGGCTGCAGCACGTGTCAAAGGTCTTCGGAGCCGGTCCCTCCCGGGTGGCCGCCCTCAGCGGTATCTCGTTCCACATCGCCAAGGGTGAGTTCGTCGTCCTCACCGGCGCCAGCGGTGCCGGCAAGACCACCCTGCTGCGCATGCTCTACCGGGCCGAGACGCCCTCCGAAGGCGAGATCGAGGTCGCCGGCTTCGACGTGACCGAGCTGCGGCGCGCCGAGATCCCGCGGCTGCGGCGCTCGATCGGGATCGTGTTCCAGGACTCCAAGCTGCTCGCCGGACGCAGCGTATTCGAGAACGTGGCCTTCGTCCTGCGCGTCCTCGGCGTCCCACGCCGTGACATCACCCCCCGGGCCTTCGCGGCGCTCAAGGCGGTCGGCCTCTCCGCCCGCGCCCAGGCGTTCCCGCACCAGCTGTCCCAGGGCGAGGCCCAACGGGCATCGCTGGCGCGGGCGATCGTGAAGTCTCCGGGGCTCCTGCTCGCCGACGAGCCCACCGGCAACCTCGACGAGCGGGCCACCCGCGGCGTCTTCCAGCTCCTCCGCGAGATCAACGCCGGCGGCACGGTGGTGGTGATGGCGACCCACGACCTCGACCTGGTGCGGCAGACCAACTACCGCAACATCGAGCTGCGCGAAGGCGCGATCGCGTACGACAGCGCGGTGGACGACTCCCGCGCCACGGGCACCCGATGAGGCGCGGCCGATGAGGCTCCTCTTCCGCGAGGCGCTGCTCTCCTTCCGGCGCGCGCCGCTCCTGTCGGGGCTGTCGGTCACCACCATCGCCTTCTCGCTCTTCACCGTCGGACTGTTCGGGCTCATCGCGGTCAATCTGCGGCAGGCGCTTCAGGGGCTGGAGGAGCGGGTGGAGATCGTCGCGTTCGTGCTCCGCAGCACGC
>DATFYA010000146.1 GCA_035315345.1 Candidatus Methylomirabilota bacterium | reverse complement strand
GGTTCAAGTCCCGTCGAGCCCGCCAAACAAGAACGCGAGGTTCCTAGAACCTCGCGTTTTTGCGTTTTCTGCGCCGGTGCCTAACTGGTGCCTATCGACGAAAGTGCCGGTGTCGCCGTCGGCATCCGATCGAGCGCGTTGGATGACGCCCCGGAGGTGCTGCGGGCTCAGGTGCGCGTAGCGCGCGGTCTCTACGTCATGCCCAAGTCCTTCATCGCCGCCTCTGCCTGCTCCAACCAGAACCGCATGCCCATCTCGCGGTACATCGTGGTCGCGGTCGTGAGGTGCTCCTGCACGCCTCGCCGCTGACCCGTGCGCCGGCGGAGTTTGCCGAGGCCGAGGTGGCAGTGGGCGACGAGCGGGCGCATCCCGAGCTCGTCGGCGAGCGAGAGCGCGTCGCGGTAGTGGGACTCTGCTTTCTCCGGGAGATCGCGGCGGGCCATGACCTCACCAAGGAGCCAGAGGGGCCGCGCCTCCCAGCCGCGTTGACCGCGCTCGTGGGCAAGGGTCAGGGCTCGCCCAGCGAATGCGAGAGCGTCCGCGAGCCGGTCGGCGAGGATGTACGCCTCGCCCAGGTACGCCAGGAAGAGCGGCTGGTGAACTCTGAGTCTCATGGTCTCAATGGCACTCAGCGCGTGCTCCAGCAACGGGATGCCCTCATCAACTCCCCCCGAGAGCGCGTACGCGTAGCCCAGGCTCCCGGTGGCGAGCACCGAAAAGAAGGTCAGGTCCCACTCGCGAGACAGCGCCAGCCCCCGCTCGAGCAGGCCGACTGCGTGACTGAACTCTCCCCTGATGATGTGGAGACAGGTGAGATGCCAGCACACGTTGGCCAGGCTGTAGGGGTGATCGAGCACTTCAGCGATGCGGATGCCTTCCTGACCGTGAATGATGCCTTCCTCGAACTTCCCAAGCTCGGCGAGAACCCAACCCAGAAAGCCGCGGACCGACACGGCAGGAAATCCGGGCTGGCCAAACCGTTCCTGATTCGGAACAGCTTCGAGCAACTGCAGGACATGCAGGAGAAGATCCGCGGCCTGTCGATAATCCCCCGTCCCGACACAGGCCAGTCCGAAATAGAGATTTCCCGTCACCTGGAGCGGAACGTCCCCAAGCGACTCGGCAATAGCCTGGGCGTACTGGCCGAACGCGCGCCCTTCCGCCGGATGACCAGTCATCTGGAAGTTGTGGCACAGATAGACGGACAGCTGCCCGAGTCGCTGTTGATCGTCGAGCGCCCTGGCCAGGGCCTCGGCTTCGCGGAGACGGCCCAAGATCGGCTCGAATTCGCCGAGCGGAAAGAGTGCAGTTCGGAGGTCAAAGCGGAGATCGATGGCCTGTTCCAGCCTCTCACGGGTCTCGGGGAGATGCGGCAGGGCTGTCAGCGCCTGCTCGAAACAGCTCACGGCTTCTCGGTTGGCCGATCGTACCAATGCCTTGACGCCGGCCTGATGGAGGTACGTGACCGCCTTCTCCCACAGTGCGCCCTGCCCGGCGTGGTGGGCCAGCTGCTCGACGTGCTCGGTCAGCCGGTCCGGATAGGAGCGTTCGATGGCGCCGACGATCTGGGCGTGGAGATGTCGGCGCCGGCGGGGGAGGAGGCTCCCGTAGGCTACCTCGTGGGTGAGCGCGTGCTTGAAGGTGTATTCGAGATCGGGGAATAGGCGCGTCTCGTAGAGGAACTCGGCCGTCTGAAGGTGGCCCAGCCCGCGCCGGATCGTCCCTTCCTTCTCGTCCGCCACCGCCACGAGGAGCGCCAGGGGGAAGTCCTTCCCGATGACCGCGGCAATCTCGAGGAGCCGCTTCTCCTCCGGCCGCAGACGGTCGATGCGAGCGGTCAAGATGGCGTGCACCGTGCCGGGCACGTGGATCGCGGGCAGGTCGTGCGTCAAGCGGTACTTCGCTCGCTCGCCCGTCAGTGCACCCGTCTCGACCAGCGCCCGGACGCTCTCCTCGACAAAGAGCGGATTGCCCTCGGTGCGCTCGATCAGGAGCCGCTTGAGCGTGTCCAGGCCTGGGTCGTTCCCGACGAGCACATCGAGCAAGGCTTCGGCACTTTCCGGTGGCAGGGGGGTGATCCGGAGCTGCGTGTACGGGGTCTGGCTTCCCCAGTCGTGAGCATACTCGGATCGATGGCTGACGAGCAGCATGAGCTGCGCATTCGGGAGGCTCTCGCCCAGACTATCGAGGAGCGCCTGCGTCTCGCCGTCGATCCACTGCAGATCTTCGAACACCAGCGCCAGAGGCTGCGCCTGGCTCTCACGCAGCACGAGACGCTTGACGGCTTCCAGGGTCCGCCGCCGCCGCCCGGCGGGATCCAGCGCCTGCCATTTGGCGTCGTCCACGGGGATGTCGAGCAGGGTCAGGAAGACCGGCAGGGAGACCTTGAACTCCGGGTCCAGGGCAAGGAGCTTACCGATGACCTTCTCGCGGGTGGTGTGCTGGTCATCACGCTCTGCAATCCCGCAGTAGGCCTTGAGCAGATCGATCACGGGGAGATAGGGCGTGGTCTTGCCATAAGGGGCGGCGCCTACTTCCAGCACGACCCAGCCGTCGACTTGGGCTGAGTGCGTCACTTCCCACAGCAGGCGCGACTTACCCACCCCGGGGTCCCCGACGACAGCCGCGAGCTGGCCACGCCCATGCCCGGCCGCGGCGATGCAGCCCCGCAACTTCGCGAGCTCGTCGTGACGCCCCACGAACTGCGTCATCGCGCCCCACAGCCCCAACCCCCGGCGTTCTTGCCCGGTGAGACGATAGGCTCGATCCGCGTCCCCGGCTTCGCCGTCGATCGGGACGAGCTCGAACCGCCGCTCCAAGAAGGGGGCCGCGGCTGCACTCGCCACGGTCTGGTCCGTCCCGATGGTCTGCAGGAGCTGATCGAGGAGTGACCCTTGCGCGCGCTGGACGTCCGCATCGATGTCGATCCGTCCCACCGAGCGGCCGATGAGCAGCGGGGCGACGTGGATGCCGATCTTGATCCCCGGGACCAGGGCAGTGCCTTCACGGGCGCGGGCGGCCCCAGTGTGAATGGCCATCGCGGCATGGGCCGCGCGCCGCGGCGCATCGTCGACCTGATCGAC
>DATFYA010000145.1 GCA_035315345.1 Candidatus Methylomirabilota bacterium | reverse complement strand
CGATGGCGAGGCTCGCGGCGAGGCGCACGCGCTGGTCGTGCCACGGGGACTTCGGCTCCCACTGCTCGACGAAGTCGAGGAAGAAGATGGTATTGGTCCTCGCCGCCATGAGCTTGAGACCCGGCGTCTTGCGCACGTCCTCGGCGATCGGCCCGTTCAGGAAGTAGGCGATGTCGACCTCGCCGCGCTTCAGCGCCGCCAGCCGAGTCGATTCCTCGGGCACCACCTTCAGGACCAGCCGCTTCACAGCGGGCGTCTTGCGCCAGTAGCCGTCGAAGGCCTCGAACACCAGCTCGACGCCCGGCGTGAAGGAGACGAACTTGTAGGGGCCCGCGCCGACCGGGGCCTTCTTGAAACCCTCGTCGCCCACCTTCTCCACGTACTTGCGCGGCACGATCCAGCCCGCGCCGGTGGCGTTGGTATAGAAGGTGAGGAAGTCGGGCCACGGCTGCTTGAGCCGGATGCGCACGTGCGCGGGATCCGGGGTTTCGACCGCGGCCACGCGCTCCTTCATGAGCTTCATCGCGGTGCCGCGGTAGCGCTCCAGCGAGAACTTCACGTCGTCCGACGTCACCGGGTCGCCGTTGTGGAAGCGCGCGCCCTTGCGAAGCGTGAACTCGTAGACGAGCCCGTCCTTGGAGACCGACCACGACTCGGCCAGGCTCGGCGCGCGCGGCTGGCCGGGCATCGGCTTCACCAGCGCGTCGTGCAGCGCGTAGAGGACCATGTACGGCGTGATCATGCCCGGCGTCTCGCCCGGATCGAACCAGGTCGGAGCCAGGGAAACGTGCACCGCATAGGTGATCTGACCCTCGGGCGCGGCGAGGAGCGCCGCGGGAAACACGAGGACGAGGGCCGCCACCAGGATCAGGACGAGAGCGCGCGAGGTCATGGACACGCCTCCTTCGAGCGAGAAGGGTCCGGATCGGGAAAGGTGCGGCCGATTATCCCGAAATCGCTCCAGCTGTCAACCGAGCGCGCGGCCGGAAGTTCACGCGGCCGCCCCCATCCGTGATATTCCTGCGCGGGTGAGTCGCGTCGCTCCCCCGACGGCGGCCCTGGCCGTCCCGTCCGCCTTCGCCTCCATCCTGCGCGAACGCGCCTATCGCCGCCTCTGGTGCTCCGGCCTCTGCGTCAACGCCGCCCGCTGGATGGACCTGGTCCTGCTCGGCTGGCTCGCGTTCCAGCTGACCGACTCGCCCTTCATGGTGGGCCTGGCCGCCTTCGCCCGCTCGGCGCCGCTGATGGTGCTCGGTCCGTTCACCGGCATCCTGGCCGATCGCCTGCACCGCGGCCGCGTGCTGGTCTTCACCCAGGCCCTCGGACTGGCGGCCGCGCTGGCGCTCGCCGCCGTCTTCGCGATGGGCCGCGGCGGATTCTGGCCGCTGGTCGGCCTCGAGGCGCTGTTCGGCGCGCTCTGGGCGATCGACTTCCCGGCGCGGCGCACCGCGCTCTATGCCCTGGTGGGCTCGCGCCGCGTCGCCACCGCGGTGTCGCTGGAGACGGTCTCCATGCAGGTGGCCAAGATGATCGGGCCGGTGGCGGCCGGCATCGGCCTCGCCCGCGTCGGGCCCGCCCCGTGCTATCTGGCCATCGCGGTGCTGTACGCGCTGGGGCTGCTCGCCTTCATCGGGCTGCCAGCCCGCATCGGCGGGCCCGGTCCGCGCGACACGACCTCGATGACCGCGAGCCTCGGCGCCGGCTTCCGGGAGGCGTGGCGCGAGCCGACGATGCGCGCCGTCCTCGTGGTCACCATCCTGATGAACGTGCTGTTCTTTCCGTACCAGCACATGCTACCGGTGTTCGCGCGCGACGTGCTGCGGGTCGGTCCCGAATGGCTGGGCGCCCTGATCGCCGCCGACGGCCTGGGCGCGCTGCTCGGCGCCCTGGCCATCGCCTCGCGGCGCGGCTTCCTGCCGCACGGGCGGCTCTTCGCCCTGTCGGTGCTGGTTGCCCCGTTCCTCCTGCTGGCGTTCACCACCCTGCGCTGGCCGTGGGCCTGCCTGCCTCTGCTGGTGGTGATCGGCGCCTGCGAGTCCGGCTTCGCGGCCATGCAGAGCACGCTGGTGCTGCTCGCCGCCCCCGAGGCCAGCCGCGGGCGGGCCATGGGCATCCTCTCGGCCTGCATCGGGACCCAGCCGGCGGGCACGCTCTGGATCGGCTTTCTCTCGGGCGGGATCGGCGTGCCGGCGGCGATGGCGGTCAACGGGACGGCCGCGCTCCTGGCCATGTTGCCGGCGGCGTGGCCCCTGGCCCGGGGCGCACGTCCGACGACATATTGACCGGACTTACGAAGTACCCTAGGTTTGTGGCCCGAGCGCCCGGTCGCCGGGATGGTCCCGGCGGGTCTCGGCCCGTATTCCGTCGCCCAGGAGGGATCGAAAGATGATGCGTGTCGTACTCGTGCTGGTCCTGGTGGCCGCCGTCGGCCTCGCGCTGCCCGGGACCACCTCGCTCGCCCAGGAAGTGCTCACCAACGACTCGGTGGTGCAGATGATCAAGGCGGGCCTGCCCGAGCCGGTGGTCATCGCCAAGATCAAGTCGACCGCGACCAACTTCGACTTGAAGACCGACTCGCTGGTGAAGCTGAAGCGGGACGGCGTCTCCGACAAGGTCCTGGAGGCGATGGTGGCCGCGGGGCAGGGCTCCTCGACCACCGCGATGCCCGCGCCGCCCGCGGCCGCGATGGCGGCGGGATCGCTCAAGAACCAGGACGTGATCTACCAGCTGGTCGGCGAGAAGTACGTGGAGATGTTCCCCACCTCGGCGAACCTCGAGACCAACATGGCGTTCTTCCAGAGCAAGAGCGAGGTGGTGCTGGAGGGGCGCAAGGCGAAGTTCCGCATCACCGAGAAGCAGCCGGTGTTCCTCAGCACGTACTCCACCACGGACGCCCCGCTGGTGAAGCTGAAGCCGGGTGACGACCACAACGATCGCAACCTCAAGATCGGTGGCGGCGCGTTCCATCCCTTCGGGGGAACCCAGAAGATGGGGGTCCGGAACGAGGACAAGATCGACCTCAACATCGAGCGCGACGCCCGGGGCTTCTACCGGGTGAGCCCGTCGAAGCCGCTGCCGCCCGGCGAGTACGGCTTCATCCTCGCCACCGGCTTCGGCGCCGGCTCGGGCAAGATCTACGACTTCGGGGTGGACTGAGACGGACCCGACCGATGCGCGCGGGCCCCTCGAGCGGGCCCGCGCGCTCGCCCCGCTGCTCGACGACCTGAGCGACCGCATCGAGCAGGAGCGCCGGCTGCCCGAGCCGGTGCTGCAGGGCCTCTTCGACGCCTCCCTGTTCCGTCTGCTGCTGCCCCGGTTCCTGGACGGCGGCGAGGTCGATCCGCCGACCTTCGTCCAGGTCATCGAGGAGATCGCCGGGCACGACGGCAGCACCGCCTGGTGCCTCTGTCAGGCCGCGGGCTGTTCCATGACCGCCGCGTACCTGCCCCCCGAGGCCGCCCGCGAGATCTTCGCGCCGCCGCGCGCGGTGCTGGCCTGGGGGCCGAGCAACGACGCGCGCGCGGTGGCGGTGGACGGCGGCTATCGCATCAACGGCACCTGGAGCTTCGCCAGCGGCTGCCGGCACGCCACCTGGCTCGGCGGCTACTGCCCCATCCAGGAGCCCGACGGCAAGACTCGCCGCCGCCCGGACGGCGCCGCCGACGGGCGGACCATGCTCTTCCCGGCCGCGCAGGCCACCATCGTCGACGTCTGGCACGTCACCGGTCTGCGCGGGACGGCGAGCGACGCGTTCACGGTCACCGACGTCTTTGTCCCGCACGAGCATACCGTCTCGCGAGACGACCCGGCGGAGCGCCGCCATCCCGCGCCGCTCTACTGCTTCCCGTCCGGCAGCCTGTACGCGGCCGGCTTCTCCGGCGTGGCGATGGGCCTCGCGCGCAGCAGCCTCGACGCCTTCATCGCCCTGGCGCGCGACAAGGAGCCGCGCTCCTCGAAGCATCTGGTGCGGGACAGCGCACTGGTTCAGTTCCAGGTCGCGGAGGCCGAGGCCAAGCTCGGCGCGGCCCGCGTGTTCCTGCACGACGCGCTGGCGCGGATCTGGGGCGAGGTCAGCCGGTCGGGACAGCCGCTCAGCCTGGAGCAGCGCGTGCAGATCCGCCTGGCCTCCACGTACGGCATTCACCAGGCCAAGCAGGTGGTGGACACCGTGCACCACGCGGCAGGATCCAGCGCCATCTTCACCAGCAGCGCCTTCGAGCGGCGGTTCCGCGACCTGCACACCGTGACCCAGCAGCTGCAGGGCCGCCAGGCCCACCTCGAGACGGTCGGCCGCTACCTCCTCGGGCTTCCGCCCGACCAGACCTTTCTATAGCCCCGGCGGTCCCGCGCCGGCCCGCCGCGCTGCGCCGTCCGGCGTCCCCGCAGAATTAGGAGCGAAATATTGCCCTGTGTAGAATGAACGTGAGCCTCGAGCCCGGTTCGCTCCGTCGAACAGGAGGTTGCCATCGCTCGACACTCGCGACGAAGTCCTCCCGGTACCCGCCGTGGTGGCCTGCCATGAACGACATTCCGGCCGAAACCCCCCGCGTAGCCCGCGCCTACTGTCCCGCCTGCGAGCCTGACGCCGACACCCTGCACGAGATCCTGGAAGTCCAGTGGTGCAACGTCCACATGCCGCTTCGCGAGGGTGTGGACGACGCCCGGGTGATGTCCGACGCCATGCTCACCGGTAGCGCGGAGGCCGGCGGCGACGAGAACCGCCGGTGGTGCGACGTGATCCACGGCGATTCGAATCGTCATCGCCGGGGACACTGACCGGTCGGATCGCGGCGATCAGATCAGCGGCCAGGGGTAACGGAGGCCGCCGTGGTCGACCGGGAAGTGGCCCGCGCGGAGCAGCCCGCGCGCGCGGCGCTTGAGGCCGCGCACCTCCTCCGGGTCGAGCAGGTCCACGAGCGCCCGCGGCAGCGCGTCGAGCACGCGACGCACGTCCTCGAGCAGCGCGGGCGCGATCGGCTCCTCCCCGAAGTCCCAGATCACCGTTCGAAGCTTCGATTCCGCGTGGAAGGTGAGCCCGTGGTCGATCGCGTAGATGCGGTCCTCGGGCACCCAGAGACAGTGGCCGCTCTTGCGGTCGGCGTTGTTGACGACCAGATCGAAGAGGCAGATGCGCCGCAGCGCCTCGCGGTGCTCGACCTGCTCGAGCAACGTGAAGTAGTGCTGACGGAAGTCGGCGTGCACGAAGAGCTGGAGCGAGCCCTCGCCGAGCGGGCCGTCACGCGGCGCGGTCGGCGGGACGATACCCCACCCGAGCGCCTCCGAGAGCAGGTACGCGGCGATCTCCCGACGATAGAGGCCGGGGGGAAAGTCCCAGAGCGGGCGCTCCCCGCGCTCCGGCTTGTAGACGGCCAGCGCGGTGGTGCCCTCGAGATCGACCTCGACCAGGAAGGTGGCGTTGCTGCTGCGGGGCATCCGTCCCTTGAGCGCCACCTCGCCCCGGGCCAGCAGGTCGAGGGCGACGGCCGGGTCCGCTCGCCCCCCCATCGGTTCTAGCTGCCCGAGAAGCCGGCCGCGGGCTGATCGTTCATCAGCCGGCTCAGTGCTGGACGTGGCCGTTGGAGCGGGGGCACACGTGGCCCTCCGGATCCATGGGTCGGCTGCACACGGGACAGCTCGGCCGGCCGGCCTTCATCAGGTCGTTCGCGCGCTCGACGAACGCGGCGGCCTGGCCCCGGGTGATGCGGAAGCGCGCCATCGCGGGCTGGGGGCCGCTCTCCTCGGCCGTCGCTTCCCCGGCGTCCTCCTCGGCCTCTTCCTGCAGCTCGCTGGCCTCGACCACCACCCGGTCCTGGGCCTCGTCGTACCCCACCGCGAGCGAGCCCACGTCCCACACCGCCTCCACCGGCTCGAGCAGCTCGATGCTGCCTCGCGCGGGCGACGGCGCGCCCTTCACGCGGGCGAGCAGGCCGGTGAGGTACTCGCCCAGCGCGCGCACGTGCTCCTTCTCGACCTTCAAGGTGACGAGGCGGCCGCCCTGCCGCGATTGCAGGTAGAACACGCGCTGGCCGGGGGGCCCCACCGCGCCGGCGGTGAAGTGATCGGGCGAGTCGATCTCGAACGACGGATTGTCGGTCATGCCTTGCCGTCCCCGAGCCAGGCGAGGTCGCCGGTGAGGGAGTTGACGGTGAGGACCGCGGGGCCGCCGCGGCGATAGGACACCACCGTGACGGACGCCGGCGCGATCATGATGCGCTGGAACAGGTCGAGCGGGGTGCCGAGGGCCTGGGCGACCGCCGCCTTGATGGGATCGGCGTGCGAGACCGCCACCACCAGTTGCCCGGAGTGGCGGGCCACGATCTTGCCGAGCGCCGAGGTCATGCGGGCCTGCATCTCGGGAAACGACTCGCCCCCGGGGAAGCGAAAGCTGCTCGGGTTGCGCTGCACCGTCTCCCACTCCGGCCGGCGGGCCGCCTGCTTGAGGCTCAGGCCGGTCCACTCCCCGATATCGAGGTCGGCCAGGTCCCGCTCGATGCGGAGCGCGCGCTTCACCGCCCGTGCGATGGGCTGGGCGGTCTCGCGGGCGCGGGTGATCGGGGAGCAGTAGACCGCCGCCACTTTCGGAAGCTTGCCGATGCGCTCGGCGGCCAGGTCGGCCTGGCGCCGGCCCTCGTCGGAGAGGTGCAGGCCGGGAGCGCGACCGGGGAGCTTGATCCCGGTGGTGGGCGTCAGCCCGTGGCGCACGAGCAGGACGACCGACGCGGCTTCGGCCATCGAGGAGACGGCTAGGAGGCGGCCCGGCGCTTGGTGCGGACGAAGTCCATCAGCACGTACTCGCCCAGGCGGTCGGAGGTCGCGAAGAAGGCGCGGCCGCGATTGATGCGGGTCATCTGCTCGACGAAGGCGGCGAGGGCGTGGCTCTGCTCGAGCATGAAGGTGTTGATGGTGATGCCGTCCCGCGTGCAGCGCTGCACTTCCTTGAGCGTCTCCTGCAGCGTGCGGCGGGTCGGGGGATAGGCGAACTCGGGCTCGGTGCCCTCCATGTGCGCGGTGGGCTCGCCGTCGGTGATCATGATGACCTGCTTGTTGCCGCCCTTGTGCCGGGCCAGCAGCTGGCGCGCGAGCAGGAAGCCCGCGTGCATGTTGGTGCCCACGCTCCACTCGCCGGGGGCCAGATGGGGCAGCTGGGCCGCGGTGAACTCGCGGGCGTACAGCGAGAAGCCCACGATGTAGAGGCTGTCGCGCGGGAACTGACCGCGGATGAGGGCGTTCAGGGCCATCGCGACCTTCTTGGCGGGCAGGAAGCAGCCGTTGAAGATCATGGACCGGCTCATGTCCAGCATGAGCACGGTGGCGGCCTGGGTCTGGGTCTCGGTGCGCGCGACCTCGAAGTCGTCGGGAGCGAGCCGGACCGGCACGCCCGCCCCCTGGCGCTCCACCGCGTTCATCAGGGTCTCGCGCAATTCGAGCAGGAACGGGTCGCCGAACTCGTAGGGCTTCGACTGGTCGGTGCGGTCCCCGCCCGCGCCGCGGCGCTCGATCGCGTGGCCGCCGAAGCGGTCGCGCTTGAGGTGGCCGAAGATGTCGCGGAGGGCCTTGTCGCCGATCTTGCGGATGGCCCGCGCGGTCAGCTCCAGCCGATCGCCCTTTCGCTCCAGGTAGCCGGCCTCTTCCAGCTTGCGGGTCATCTCCCGGAGCCGCTCCAGGTCGCGCTTGGCCTCCTCGCCCAGGAGCTCCTCGACCTGCTGCGGGTCGATCTTCTCGAGGTCGTTGGGATCACGCACCTTCTGGATCTGCCGCTCCAGGTCGTCGAGCTGCCGGAGCTCGTCCATCAGCTCCATGGCCTGCTTCATGGTGAGGTCGTCGTCGCCCCGGAAGTTGTAGCGGCGGCCGTCGGGAGGCGGCATGAGCTGGGAGAGGTTCATGCCGAGCTGCCGCAGCTCCGCCTCGAGCCGCTCGTCCTGCATGAACAGCGACTGCATCATCTCCTGGAGCTGACGGCGCTGGCCGCCCGACATGCTCGACAGCAGCGACTGCATCTGCCCGGCCTGCCGGGCGATCTGCTCCATGAGATCGTCCAGGCTCTCCGCGCCCGGGAAGTGGTCGCCCCACTTCTGCTTGAACGCGTCGAAGTCCGGCTCGCGTCCCTCCGCGCGGTCCTGGAGCATGCGGTTGAGGTCGCGCAGCATCTCGCGCAGGCGCTCGAGGTCCTGGGGAGTCATGTTGCCGAGCGCCTTCTGCATGTTCGAGAGGAACGGCTGCAGCATCTGCTGCTGCAGGCCCTTCATCAGCTCCCAGAACAGACGATGCGCATCGGGATCCATGAACTCGTAGTTCTGCAGCCCCTGGATGCGCCCGGCCGGCGACTCCGGCATCTCGTCGAGCGTCTTGCGGTGCTCGGCGGCGGCCTTCTCCATCGCCTCGCGAAACGACTCGGGGGCCTCGCCCTTCTGGGCCCGCTCGCGGGCGTCGGCGACCCGCCGGTCGATGCCCTCCCGCTCGGTCTTCAGGATGGCGTCGAGCTTCTGCTTGATGTCGTCGAGCACCGACGAGAGGTCGTAGCGGTCGAGCTGCTGCTGACGCTGTCGCCGCAGGCGGTTGAGCAGATCCTGGAGCCCGGGCAGGTTCGCCCCGTCCGGGTTGCGGGCGCCGCGCTGGAAGAGCCGCCGCAGCGCGCTCCACGGATCGCCGTCCGACAGGAGATCGTCGGACATCGCGTCGAGCAACTGGTCGGCGTCGAGATCGTCGATGCGCTGGGAGCCGTCCCAGCGCGAATACCAGGTCGGGGCCACTAGCGCCTCACGCGACCCGGTAGCGCGCCTGCCCGGCCTGCACGTCCTTGTTCAGCTTCTTGCTGAGGTGCAGGCCTTCCAGGACGAACTCGACCGCCGCGGCCACCGTGGCCGGGTCCTGCGCGCCGAGCTTGCGCACCGCCGCCTGCAGGGGACGCACCTGGCCGAGATGACGCAGGTACGACTCGGAGGGCATGGTGTCGGAGACCTCGATCTTGAGCCCGTCCTGGAAGGCGCCCACCACCTCGTCGAGCTCGCCCGAGCCGAAGCTGCGGTTGAACACGTTCAGCAGCGCGCGCTGCATGATCTTGGCGAGCACCTTGTCCTCGGTGGACTCGCCCAGGCTCTCCAGCTCGATCTTGCCCCCGGTGGACGCGCTGATCGCGCCCAGGTCGCTCACCCGCGGCACCGCCACCGCTTCCCCGAGCCGGAGGGCGCGCTTGAGCGCGCTCGACAGGAGGTTCTCGTAGTTGCAGATGGTCACGCGCACCGAGACCCCGGAGCGCTGACTGATCTCGGGCGAGCGGCGGGCCAGGTGGGTGACCTCGGCCACCAGCTGCTTCATGAACTCGGGGCTCTTCGTCTCGAGACCGGCGTCGGCGTAGCTGGTCCGCTCCGCCTCCATGATCGCGATCTCGTCGTCGACCCGGCGCGGATAGTGGGTGCGGATCTGCGAGCCGAAGCGGTCCTTGAGCGGGGTGATGATGCGGCCGCGGTTGGTGTAGTCCTCCGGGTTCGCGCTGGCCACCACGTAGAGGTCGATGGGCAGCCGCACCTTGTAGCCGCGGATCTGCACGTCGCGCTCTTCCATGATGTTGAGCAGGCCGACCTGGATGCGCTCGGCCAGGTCGGGCAGCTCGTTGAGCGCGAAGATGCCGCGATTGGTACGGGGCAGGAGCCCGTAGTGGATCGTCAGCTCGTCGGCGAGATAGCGGCCCTCCGCGACCTTGATCGGATCCACCTCGCCGATGAGGTCGGCGATGGTGATGTCGGGGGTGGCCAGCTTCTCGCCGTAGCGCCGGTCGCGCGGGATCCAGGCGATCGGCGCGCGATCGCCCTGCTCGGCCACCCGCTGGCGGCACGCCGAGCAGATCGGCGCGAACGGCTCGTCGCTGATCTCGCAGCCGGCCAGCGCGGGCATCTCCTCGTCCAGGAGACCGACGAGCAGCCGCGCCATGCGAGTCTTGGCCTGGCCGCGCTCGCCCAGGAACACGATGTCCTGGCCGCTCAGCACCGCGTTCTCGATCTGGGGCACGACGGTCTGCTCGTAGCCCACGATACCGGTGAACAGTCCCTCGCCGCGGCGGATCCGGGCGATCAGGTTGTCGCGCAGCTCCTGCTTGACCGTCCGCGGCGCGTATCCGCTGTCGCGCAGCTCCCGTATCGTGCTCGGCTTCGCCATGAGGGCTCCCTTCGCTGTCGTGGGCTCACTATGCGGCGGCCCCCGCCCGCTGTCAATCCGACGCGCCGCCGCGCGACGGCTTGACTTGCGCGATGGCCACGCCCACGATGCGGTCATGCTCAGCCGTGCGTGCGCGGCGCGGTGGAGCCGGCTCACGCCGGTCATGCTGCTCGCCCTGCTCGTTTCGCTGGCGGTGGGCATCGTATCCGACGACGTCTGGATCCCCGCGCCCGAGCTGGACGGCGACGCCGGGCTCGACCGACCGGCAGACGAGGCGGTCGGCGCCCGTATCGATCCGCTCGCCCCGCGGCCGTCTCGGCGATGGCGGCAGCTCGTGGCCGACGATGCGGTTTCCTCCGGCTCGATCGCCGTCACTCCCACCGATCGCGCGCCTCCTCGCGTCTGACGTCTCGCGCTCCGTTCCCGTCGCTGGCCGCCCACCATTCATTGCGAGGAGAGCCGACCCATGAAGACCGTGCTGATGTCGATCGCCGTTCTGGCCTTTACCGTGACGCCCGCGCTCGCCCACGAGTGCCCACTGCTACACCGCCAGGTGATGGCCGCCGCCGAGGATCGGCTGGACGATGCGGCCTACAAGGCCAAGATGCTGGCCGCCGAAGGTGCGGCGCTGCACAAGGCCGGCCAGCACGACGCCTCGGTCGCCAAGTACGAGGAGGCGGCCAAGGCCATGAGCATCACGCTGACCCACAAGGCGAAGTAGACCGCCTACCGTCAGGACGCGCTCCGGGGGCCGGCGGGCTCTCGGGGCGATGTCCGCGGAGGCAGCAGGTAGCCGACGAGCAGCGCGTTGAGGTTGAGCAGCAGCAGCTTGTTCCACGCCACCGACGCGGCCAGCGCCCGCGCCGGATCGCCCATCTCGTCGCGAAAGATCGCGGCGAGCGCGGTCTGGGTCAGGCTCATCGCGGCCACCATGAACTGCGGCGGGATGCGGCCGCCCGGGCCGTAGTCGCGGTGGCTGTGGGCGATGCCCATCGAGAGCAGGTAGTACGCGTATTCGTGGGTGAGCGCGGCCTGGGCGGTCTCCCGGAGCCACCGCGCGAGGCTGTGCTTGCGGCGATCGATGCGGGCGCGATCGGGAGCCCCGTCGGGCCCGAGGAAGAAGCGCGCGGTCGCCGGGAAGCGAAGGAAGTGGTCGTAGAGCGCGGTGGTCAAGGCCTGCTCATTCTCGAGAACCGCGGGCGCGCTGGCGCGGATCGCCGCGGCGTCGCCGTCGCCGAAGCCGACGAAGTCGGCCAGCTCGCGCAGATATCCCTCCATGTCCGCTCCCGGGGGCACGCGCGGATCGTCATTGGCGCTCATGGGCACCCTCCTGTCCGCGTGCGATAATACCGCCCATGCGCGCCCGGATCGCGTCGGTGATGCTGGCCGCGGCGTTGGCCGCGGCGGTCGGGGCCTGCTCGTCCGCGTCATCGGGCCTGCCGTACAAGCCGGAGGTCCAGCCGCCCGGCGCCACGGTCTCGGCGGCCTACACGATCGTGGGTGACCGGCTGCGCGTGGAGATCGACGGCGGCGGCCGCCGGCTCGAGCGGGCGCAGATCGTCACGCCCGACGGCGGCGTGCTGGAGGCGCAGACCATCGAGTACACGCCGGCCCCCTACAGCGGCGGAAGCCCCGTCGGGCTCAGCTTCGGCATCGGGGGGTTCAGCGGCGGGGGCGGCAGCGGGGTCGGCACGGGCGTCGGCGTCTCCACCGGCGGTGTGGTGGGCGGCGGAGGCTCCGCCGACATCGCGTCGAACATCGCCTCGTTCCCACTCTCCCAGGCCGGGCCGGCTCCGTGGCGGGTACGCGTCACGCTCCAGGGCATTCCGCCGGCCGACATCCTGGTCGGCGGCCCGCTGACACCTCCCCGCTGAGCCGCTCCCGCCGCGGCGGTCAACGGCGCCGTCGCTCCTCCATCTCCTCGAGCGTGCGCGGCCAGTCCTGACGCAGGAGCCGCGAAAGGGCACGGTCGGCCAGGAGGCGGCCGCCGGTCTGGCAGCGCGCGCAGTAGTTGGTCTCGTTCTCCGCGTGCACGATGCGCTGCACCGGCGCGCCGCAGTCGGGGCAGGGCTTGCCGTAGCGGCCGTGCACCGCCATGTCGGGGCGGAAGGCGGTGACGCCCTCCGGGAACTCGCCGCCCGCATCCTGCCGCAGCCGATCGATCCAGTGGCGGAGCGTGGCCTTCGTCGCGTCCAGGAGCCGGGCGATCTCCTCCTCGGTCAACGCACGCGTCATCCGCACCGGGGAGAGGCGCGCGCGGTGCAGGATCTCGTCGGAGTAGGCGTTGCCCACCCCGCTCAGGATGCGCGGATCGGTCAGCGCGCGCTTGAGGGTGTGGGACTCGGCGGTGAGCGCCGCGCCGAAGGCCGCCACGTCGGCGTCGAGCGGCTCGATCCCGCCCGGATCGTGCTCGGCCAGCGCGGCCTCGCCCCGCACCAGGTGGATGGCGGCGCGGCGCTTCGATCCCGCCTCGGTGAGGGTCAGGGTGCCGGTCGAGAAGTCGAACGCGGCCAGGCCGATCTTGCCGGGCACCCGCGCGCCCGATTCCTTCCAGTGGAGCCGGCCCGCGATCATCAGGTGGATCACCACGAAGTGATCGCCTTCGAGCACGATCACGAGGCGCTTGCCGAGGCGCCGCAGGCGCGTGACGGTGCGGCTGGCGACCTCGGCGGGTGCAGGATCCACCGAGCGCAACACGAAGGGATTGGCGAGCCGCAGGCCGAGGAGCCGCGCGCCGAGGATGCGCCCGTGGAGGGCCTCCAGATAGACGGTGACGTCGGGAAGCTCGGGCATGGGGGTCGAGCCGTCAGTGTACCCGGCCCTCCCGCGGCGCAGCCAGCGCGCGGTCCGGAGGAGCACCCGCTGTGGTACGGTGCGGGGCATGTGGCCCAGCCCTCCGGTCGCCAAGCGGGTGCCGAAGGTCGACACCGTCCACGGCGACGTGCGGGAGGACGACTACTTCTGGATGCGCGAGAAGGACGACCCCGAGGTGACCGCGTACCTCACCGCGGAAAATGCCTACACCGACGCGGTGATGAAGCCGACCGAGGCCTTCCAGGAGACCCTCTACGCGGAGATGCTGGCGCGCATCAAGGAGGACGACCAGACCGTCCCCTACCGGCGCCGCGGGTTCTTCTACTATTCGCGTACCGAGAAGGGCAAGCAGTATCCGATCCTGTGTCGCAAGGCCGGGAGCCTGGAGGCGCCGGAGCAGGTGATGCTCGACCTCAACCGGCTCGCCGAGGGCCACCCGTTCCTGGCGCTGGGCGCGGCCGCGGTGAGCGACGACGGCCGGCGGCTCGCCTACACCACCGACGTGACCGGCTTCCGCGAGTTCACGCTCCACGTGAAGGACCTCGAGACCGGCGCGCTGCTGTCCGACCGGGTCGAGAAGGTGAGCGCGCTGGCGTGGGCCGCGGACAACCAGACGCTCTTCTACGTGACCGAGGACGAGGCCAAGCGGCCGTACCAGCTGCACCGCCACCGGCTCGGGGTCGCGGTGGCCGATCTCCTCCTGGAGGAGACGGATGCGCTCTTCCGGCTGCACGTGGGCCGGTCGCGGAGCCTCGCCTACCTGTTCGTGATCTCCGGCAGCTTCACCAGCACCGAGGTGCGCTTCTGCCCGGCCGACGATCCCGCGGCGGCGTGGCGCACGATCCTGCCGCGCGAGCGGGACCACGAGTACCAGGTGGACCACGGCCGCGGGCCGGACGGCGACGTCTTCTACATCCGCACCAACGGCGGCGGCCGCCGGAACTTCCGCCTGGTGGTCACCCCGGTGGACGATACGCACCCCGGGCGCTGGCGCGAGCTGATCGCCCATCGCGACGACGTGATGCTGGAGGAGGTGGAAGTCTTCGCCGATCACTACGTCGTCCAGGAGCGCGAGGACGGGCTCATCCGGCTGCGCATCACCGAGGCCCGCGCGGGCGGCCATCATCACGTGGAGTTCCCCGAGCCCACCTACGAGCTCGACGCCGACGCCAACGCCGAGTTCGAGACCGGAGCCTACCGCCTGCGCTACCAGTCGCTGATCACGCCGGCCTCGGTGTTCGACTACGAGATCGCGGAACGCCGGCTGCTGCTCCTCAAGCAGGCCCCGGTGCTCGGCGGCTACGACCCGGGGCAATACCGCTCGGAGCGCATCCACGCGGTCGCCGCCGACGGCACGCGCGTTCCGATCTCGCTGGTGCGCCGCGCCGAGATCTCCTCCGACGGATCGAGCCCGATGCTGCTGGCCGGCTACGGGGCGTACGGCTTCCCGTATCCGGCCGGCTTCTCCTCGAACCGGCTGAGCCTGCTCGACCGCGGGGTGACGGTGGCGATCGCCCACATCCGCGGCGGCGGGGAGATGGGCAAGCGGTGGCACGACGACGGCCGCATGATGCACAAGCGCAACACGTTCACCGATTTCGTGGCCGCGGCCGACTTCCTCGCGCAGAGCCGCTACACCGCCGCCGACCGGCTGATCATCGAGGGCGGCAGCGCGGGCGGCCTCCTGATCGGGGCGGTGCTCAATCTGCGTCCCGACTGCGCGAGCGCGGCGATCCTCCGGGTCCCCTTCGTGGACGTCATCAACACCATGCTGGACGAGTCACTGCCGCTGACGGTGGGCGAGTTCGAGGAGTGGGGCAATCCCAAGATCCGCGAGCAGTACGACTACATGAGGACGTACTGCCCGTACACGAACCTGGCCGCGCGCCCGTATCCCGCGCTGCTCGTGAAGACCTCGCTCAACGACAGCCAGGTGATGTACTGGGAGCCGGCCAAGTACGTGGCCCGTCTGCGCGCGATCGGGAGCGCGGCGGTGCCGCCCCTCTTCAAGGTCAACATGGAGGCCGGACACGGCGGGTCCTCGGGCCGCTACGACTATCTCCGCGAGATTGCCTTCGACTACGCCTTCGTCCTCACGCACCTGTCCGCCTTCCTGCGGCCGGGGCTCCTGCCCGCGCCGCCCGACCTGTCCGCCGCGGGCGACTGAGAAGATCCCCACCGCGGCGCTCGCTCCCGCCCTTCTCGACTACCTCCGCTCGGCCCTGCCCGCGGCGACCCTCGACTACGCGGAGCCGCCGACCGCGATCAGCGGCGGCTACGACACTCGGATCTTCGGCTTCCGTCTGCGCGGCGCGCCCGCGGCATGGTCCGGCCCGCTCGTCCTGCGCGTGTTGAGCCCGGCGCAGGATCCGGAGCGGGCGCTGAGGGAGCGCGCCATCCAGAACGCCCTGGCCGGGCTCGGCTACCCGGTGCCCCGCGTGCTGGCCGCCCGCGCCGACCGCGAGCCGCTCGGCGCCGGCTTCCTCGTGATGGAGCGCGCGGCCGGGCGCCCGCTCCTCGAGGCCCGGCCGTGGGGCGTCAGCGCCGCGCTGGCCGACATGCACCTGCGTCTGCACGCGCTCGACGCCGAGATATTGCTCCGCGCCCTCGACGACGAGGGCCGCGCGGCCGGCGGCGGCTTCGACCGGCGCGCGGTCGCTTTGGGTACCCACCTGGCCGCGCTCGAGCGCCGCATCGGCGAGGGCGCGCTCCCCGGCCTGTCGTCGGGCCTGCGATGGCTGCTCGACCACCGGCCGGCCGGCGGGGCATCCGTCATCTGCCACGGCGACTTCCACCCGCAGAACCTCCTCGCCGTCGGCGGCCGCGTCGGCGCGGTGCTGGACTGGCCGAACGTGCTGGTCGCCGATGCCGAATGCGACGTGGCGGCCACGCTGGTCATCCTGCGCCTCACGCCGATCGAGCTGTTCCCGGTGCCGTCCGCGCTGCGTCCGCTCCTGGCCGGGCTGCGCTCGGTCATGACCGCACGGTATCTCGCGCGCTACCGTCGCACGCGGCCGCTCGACGCGGCGCGCCTCGCCTACTACGAGGCGGCCGGCTGCATGCGCGGGCTCGTGCGGGCGGCGGAAGCCCGGCGGGCCGGCTCCGACAACGCGCTCGACACGTCGTCCTTCGCGGAGCGGCTGGCCGCGCGGTTCACGCGGGTGACCGGCGTGGCGGTCACGCTGCCGCCGGCCCGCGGATGACCGTGCTACCATTCGACGCGGCGGCCGACCCCCTCGCCCCGGAGGCCTCATGAACGCGACCGATCTCGCCTACACGCCCGCGACCGAGTTGATCCCGCGCATCCGCTCGAAGGCGCTCTCGCCGGTGGAGCTGACCCGCGCGGTGCTGGAGCGCATCGAGCAGGTCAACCCCACGATCAACGCGTTCTGCACGGTGACCGCGGACGCCGCGCTGGCGTCGGCCCGCGCGGCCGAGGACGCGGTGATGGCCGGCGGCCGCCTCGGTCCGCTCCACGGGATCCCGGTGTCGATCAAGGATCTGGCGCTGGTGCAGGGCGTGCCCGCGAAGTTCGGCTCGCACGTGTTCGCGCAGCGGGTGGGCGAGGTGGATGCCCCCTTCGTGCGGCGGCTGCGGGAGGCGGGCGCGATCCTCGTGGGCAAGACCACCACCCCCGAGTTCGGCTGGAAGGCGCTCGGCGACAGCCCGCTCACCGGCATCACGCGCAATCCGTGGAATCTCGGGATGACCTCGGGCGGATCGAGCGCGGGCGCGGGCGCCGCGGCGGCGGCCGGGTTGGGCCCGCTCCATCAGGGCTCGGACGGCGCGGGCTCCATCCGCGTGCCCGCGGCGTTCTGCGGCATCTACGGGCTCAAGCCCACGTTCGGCCGCGTGCCCATGTGGCCGGTCTCCAACACCGACTCGGTCTCCCACGTGGGGCCCATGACCCGCACGGTGGCCGACGCCGCGCTCATGCTGGGCGTGATGGCGGGGCCGGACGACTGGGATCGCCAGTCCCTCGACGCGCCGCCGGCCGACTACGCGGGCCGGCTCGGAGACGGTGTGCGCGGCCTGCGGGTGGGCGTTAGCCTCGACCTCGGGTGCCTGCGCGTGGACCCCGAGATCGGAGACGTGGCCAGGCGCGCCGCGCTGGCCTTCCAGGAGCTGGGCTGCGTGGTGGAGGACGCCAAGGTCAGCCTGCCCGACACCCGCGAGATGATCCACCTCATGTGGAACGCGCACTACGCGGGCAACTACGCCTCGTTCCTCGATCGGTTCCGCTCGCGCATGGACCCCGGGCTCGTGGCGGCGCTCGAGGACGGCCGTCGCTACAGCGCCGAGGAGTACGTCGTGATGCGCGGGCGCAAGCACGGCTACTGCGACGCGGTCCGCGCGCTCTTCGACACCTACGACCTGCTGCTGACCCCGACGGTGTCGGTGGCCGCCTTCGAGGTCGGCCGGCTCAATCCGGCGCACTACCCGCAGCATGCGTGGGACTGGTTCCCGTGGGCGGGCTTCAGCTACCCGTTCAACTTCACCGGCCAGCCCGCCGCCACCGTGCCCGCCGGGTTCACGTCCACCGGCATGCCGGTGGGCCTGCAGATCGTCGGGCCGCGACTGGCCGACCTGCGCGTGCTGCAGGCCTCGGCCGCCTTCGAGGGGGCGCGGCCGTGGGCGCAGCAGCGGCCGGCGCTCGGCTGACCGGCGGCCGGCGCGGGACCCGATGAGCGCGTCGCGTCCGTACGACGTCATCACCTTCGACTGCTACGGCACCCTGATCGATTGGGACGCGGGCATCCGGGGAGCCTTCGAGCGCGCGATCGCGGAGACCGGCGACGCGGTCTCTGCCCGCCGCGCGCTCGAGGTCTACGAGGAGGTCGAGGCGGAGGTGGAGGCCGAGCGATACCGGCGATACCGCGAGGTGCTGGTCGAGACCGCGCGGCGGGTGGCGACCCGGCTCGGCTGGGCGCTGCCCGAGTCGAAGGCCGGCTTCCTGCCCGAGAGCCTGCCGTTCTGGATCCCGTTCCCCGACACGAACGCCGCGCTCGAGCGGCTGTTCAAGGCCGGCTATCGGCTCGGGATCCTCTCGAACGTCGACGACGATCTGCTCGAGGGCACCCGCCGACATTTCACGGTGCCGTTCGATCCGATCGTGACCGCGCAGCAGGTCGGCTCGTACAAGCCGGCCCCCGGGCACTTCGTGACCGCGCGGCAGCGCCTGGGCGGCGCGCGCTGGCTCCACGCGGCGCAGAGCCACTTCCACGACGTGACGCCGGCGCGACATCACGGGGTGCCGACGGCGTGGATCAACCGCAAGCGGCTGGCGCGCGGAGAGCCGCGGCCGGATCGCGAGCTGTCCACGCTCACCGAGCTGGCCGACTGGCTGGCCTAGAGGAGATCGATGGCACTCGAGCAGACGCTCAACGAGACGCTCACCCGGGCCATCCGGGCCAGGGACACGAAGACCGCCAACGTGGTGCGGATGCTCAAGACCAGGATCCAGGAGCGCCGCACCGCCAAGGGGGCGTCGGGCGAGGTGGACGACGCCCTCGTGCTGGACGTCATCGGGGCCTATCGCAAGCAGCTGCAGAAGGCGCTGGCCGAGTTCGAGAAGGCGGGCGAGCGGGGGGCGGCCCAGGCCGCCGACCTGCGCTTCGAGATCGCGTTCTGCGAGGGCCATCTGCCGAAGACGATGGACGACGAGGCGGTCCGGGCGCTCGTGCGGGAGCGCATCGCGGCCCTCGGCGTGGGCGATCCCAGGCAGGCGGGGCGGCTGGTCGGCGACATCATGAAGACCCACAAGGGCCAGGTGGAGGCCGGCGACGTCAAGCGCATCGCCGACGAGCTGCTGAAAGGTTAGGGTCGGCGGAAGCGGGCGCGGGGATCGTTCTCGAGCGCATCGGCGATGCGCATCACATGGCGCGACTCCATCGGGGGGAGCGCGTCGGGCGCGAAGTAGCGGATCTCCAGCGACTCGTCGTCGTTGACCCGCGGCTCGCCCGCGCCCGGGCGGCACGCGAACGTGATGCTCAGGATCATCGCCTCGTCGCCGTTGCCGTAGCGCACCCGGAAGTCGGGCCCGCTGTAGACGCCCACGATCCGCTCCGGGACCACCTCGAGGGCGGTCTCCTCCCGGACTTCGCGCACCAGCGTCTCCGCGGGCTCCTCGCCCGGCTCCATGGCCCCTCCGGGCAGGCCCCATCGCCCGTCGTCGCTGCGCCGCTGCAGCAGCACCTCGCCGCGGTCGTTGACGATCACCGCGGCCACCCCGGGGGTGAGCAGGACGTCGTGGCCGATCCTGGCGCGAAGATTCTTGAGATATTCCGAGATCGGCACGGGGCGACTACCGTCGACGGCCCGCGCTACTGGCGGCGGTCCGCGTAGCGCCGCTCGACGTAGTCGTCGAGGATCTTCAGGAAGTCGGCGACGATGGTGTCGCCCTTCAGCGTCAGCTTGAGCGCGCCGTCCACGAATACCGGTGCCTTGGGCTCCTCGAACGTGCCGGGCAGGGAGATGCCGATGTCGGCGTGCTTGGATTCGCCCGGCCCGTTGACCACGCAGCCCATCACCGCGACCTTCAGCTCCTCCACGCCGGCGTAGCGCGTCTTCCACCGCGGCATCTGGTCGCGCAGGTAGGTCTGGATCTCCTCGGCCATCTCCTGGAAGAAGGTCGAGGTGGTGCGCCCGCAGCCGGGGCACGCGGTCACCAGGGGCAGGAAGCTGCGGAGCCCGAGCGACTGGAGAATCAGCTGCGCGACCTGCACCTCCTCGGTCCGGTCGCCGTTCGGCTTGGGCGTGAGCGAGACCCGGATGGTGTCGCCGATGCCCTCCTGCAGCAGGATCGCGAGGCCCGCGGTGCTCGCCACGATGCCCTTGGCCCCCATGCCGGCCTCGGTGAGCCCCAGGTGCAGCGGATGGTCCGAGCGCGGGGCGAGCTTGCGGTAGACGTCCACCAGGTCCTGCACCCCCGAGACCTTGGCGGACAGGATGATGCGATCGTGCGGGAGGCCGGTCTGCTCGGCCAGCTCCGCGGACTGGATCGCACTCTCCACCATCGCGTTCATGGTGACGTCCCGCGCGTCGAGCGGCTCGGCGCTCTTCGCGTTGGCGTCCATCATCTGGGTGAGCAGGTTCTGGTCGAGGCTGCCCCAGTTGACGCCGATGCGGACCGGTTTGCCGTTGTCGATGGCGACCTGCACGATCGCGCGGAAGTTGTCGTCGTGATGCCTCGCCGCTCCCACGTTGCCGGGATTGATGCGGTACTTGGCCAGGGCTCGCGCGCACTCCGGATACTTGGTCAGCAGCACGTGGCCGTTGTAGTGGAAGTCGCCGATCACCGGGACCGTGACCTGCCTGACGATCTCCGGGACCGCTCGCGCCGCCGCGTCGGTGTTGACGGTCACCCGCACCAGCTCGCTGCCCGCCGCGTGCAGCGCGTTGACCTGGGCCACCGTCGCCGCCACGTCGGCGGTGTCGGTGTTGGTCATGGACTGCACCACGATCGGACGGCGGCCGCCCACGGACACCCCGCCCACGTTGACCGCGACCGTCTTGCGTCGCTCCGGTGTGCTCATATCGCGAGGGTCATCATAGCACCCCCACCCCGGGAGTATGATGACGCCCATGTCCCCCTCGCACGACGGCCTCGTGTCGCGCGCGCTGGCCGCCTTCGAGGCGACGCCGGCCGCGCTTCAGGGCCTCGCCCGCGAGTTCACGGACCAGATGAGCCGGGGCCTGGCCGGCCGCGGCGGGTCTCTCAAGATGCTGCGCACATTTACGCGACAGCCCACCGGACGGGAGTCGGGGCGCGTCGTCGTGGTGGACTGGGGCGGCACCAAGGGGCGCGCCGCCGTCGTCGCGCTGTCCGGCGACGGCGCGGCCCGGGTTCTCAACGAGGACGTCTTCACGTTCACCGATGCGCAGAAGCGCGGGACGGCCGCGGCGGTGTTCGACGTCGTCGCGGCGGCCATCGGCCGCGTGGTGGACGCGCACCCGGCGGCCGAGTATCCGCTGGGCTTCGTCTATTCGTTTCCGGCCCGGCTCGAGGCGATCGACCGGGCCATCGCGCTCGCCCTGACCAAGGGCTGGCGGGTGATGGATCTCGAGGGCCAGGACGTGGCCGCCCTGCTGAGCGCGGCGCTGCGCCGCCGCGGGCTCGCGCGCGTGACGGTGGCCGCGGTGGCCAACGACACGGTGGCCACCCTGCTGCTGCAGACCTACCAGGCGCGCGGGGCCGATCCCGAGGCCCGACCCGCCGACGTCGGCCTGATCCTCGGGACCGGGACGAATCAGGCCGCGGATCTGGGGCCGGCGGGCATCCGGAATCTCGAGTCGGGCAACTTCGACGGGGTCGTCGCGATCGAGACCCGATACGACGCGGCGCTCGATCACGAGCTGACCGATCCGGAACCGGGAGCGCAGCGGCTGGAGAAGATGGCCTCGGGCCGCTATCTCGGCGAGCTGCTGCGCCGGGCGCTCGTCGACAGCGCCGCGGGGGGCCGGGCCTTTCGCGGGCTCGCGGGCTCCGCGTTCGCCACGCCGTTCGCGGTGGACAGCGTGCAGCTCTCGCGCATCGCCGCCGATCACACGCCCGGCCTGGACGGCGTCGACGCGGTCCTGCGTGAGCTGCGCGCCACCAGCACGCAAGAGGAACGAGCGGCGGTGCGCGATCTGTCGGCCGCGATCGTCCGGCGCGCGGCGCGCCTGGTGGGGGCCGCGCTGCTGGGCACCCTGCGCTTCATCGATCCCGCGCTCGCGGAAGGGCGTACCATCGCGGTGGACGGCAGTCTCTGGGGCGGCTACCCGGGCTTCGAGTCGCTCGTGCGCGATACGTTCGTCGAGCTGGTCGGCCGGGAGGCCGCGGAGCGGATCGAGATCGCCTTCGTGAAGGATTCGACCGGCACCGGCGCGGCGGTCATCGCGGCGGCGGCATCGGAAAGGAGTCAGGCATGCAGCTCGGGATGATCGGACTGGGACGCATGGGCGCCAACATGGTGCGTCGCGTGCGGAAGGCGGGCCACGACTGCGTGGTCTACGACGTGCACGCCGAGGCGGTGCAGGCCCTCGCCCGCGAGGGCGCGACCGGGACGGCCTCGCTCGCCGCCTTCGTGAAGGCGCTGGCGCGACCGCGGGCGATCTGGCTCATGGTGCCCGCCGCGGTGGTGGATGAGACGCTGCGCGCCTTGCTCCCGCTGCTCGAAGCCGACGACGTGGTCATCGACGGCGGCAACTCACACTATCACGACGACATCCGCCGCGCCGGCGAGCTCAAGCCTCGCGGGGTGCACTACGTGGACGTGGGGACGAGCGGCGGGGTGTGGGGCCTCGAGCGCGGGTTCTGTCTCATGATCGGAGGCGAGGCCGAGACGGTGAAGCGCCTCGACCCGATCTTGGCCGCGCTCGCCCCGGGGCTCGGCATCGCGCCGCGCACGCCGGGACGGGAGAAGCTCGGCGGCACCGCCGAGCAGGGGTATCTGCACTGCGGGCCGGCCGGAGCCGGCCACTTCGTCAAGATGGTGCACAACGGGATCGAGTACGGGCTGATGGCGGCCTACGCCGAGGGGCTCAACATCCTGCGCCACGCCAACGTCGGCGCGAAGGATCACACGGTGGATGCCGAGACGTCGCCCCTGCGGAACCCGGAGCACTACCGCTACGACTTCGACATCCGGGACGTGGCCGAGGTGTGGCGGCGCGGCAGCGTGGTCGCCTCGTGGCTGCTCGACCTCACCGCGAGCGCGCTCACCAAGAGCCCCGACCTCGGCGGGTTCTCCGGCCGCGTGTCCGATTCCGGCGAGGGCCGGTGGACGGTCCAGGCGGCCATCGACGAGAGCGTGCCGGCGCCGGTGCTGAGCACCGCGCTGTACGAGCGGTTCAGCTCGCGCGGAGAGGCGGAATTCGCGAGCCGCGTGCTCTCTGCGATGCGATTCGAGTTCGGCGGCCATCACGAGAAGCCGGCCCAGGAGGACCGGAAGAAGGCGTGAGCGGCAATGGCGATCGGTCGGACCGGCGAGGCCGCCGGGACCGGTCCTGGGAGATGAGCGCATGGCGATGTCGATCGAGCAGATCCGGAGTCTCGATGCCTACTGGCGAGCCGCCAACTATCTGACCGTCGGGCAGATCTACCTGCAGGAGAACCCACTGCTGCGCGAGCCCCTCAGGCCCGCGCACATCAAGCCTCGCCTGCTGGGTCACTGGGGGACGTCGCCCGGGCTCAGCCTCATCTACGCGCATCTGAACCGCCTGGTGAAGGATACCGACGCCGACGTCATCTATCTGGCCGGACCCGGACACGGCGGGCCGGCCATCGTGGCCAACGTCTACCTCGAGGGGACCTACTCGGAGATCTACCCGGACGTGTCGCGGGACCTCGCCGGGCTGCGCCGGCTCTGCCGGCAGTTCTCCTCGCCGGGCGGCATCCCGAGCCACGTGAGCGTGCCCACCCCGGGCTCGATCCACGAGGGCGGCGAGCTGGGCTACGTCCTGGTGCACGCCTTCGGCGCCGCCTTCGACAACCCGGGGCTGATCGTGGCCGCGGTGGTGGGCGACGGCGAGGCGGAGACCGGGCCGCTGGCCGGCAGCTGGACCGGCATCGACTTCCTGAATCCGGCGCGCGACGGCGCGGTGCTGCCGATCCTGCATCTCAACGGCTACAAGATCAGCGGGCCGACCCTCGACGGCCGCAGCCCGGCCGCCGACGTGGTCGGGCTGCTCCGCAGCCACGGCTACGAGCCGTACACCGTCGAGGGCGACGACCCCGAGCACGTGCACGCACGCTTCGCGGCGGTGCTCGACGAGTGCTACGCCCGCATCCGGGCCATCCAGGCCGACGCGCGCCGACCCGGAGCGCCCGCGCTCCGGTCGGCCCGGCCGCACTGGCCCGCGATCGTGCTGCGCACCCCGAAAGGCTGGACCGGCCCCAAGGTCGTCGACGGGCAGCGCGTCGAGGGCACCTTCCGCGCCCATCAGGTCCCGCTGCCGGAGGTGCGCGAGAAGCCCGCCCACCTGGCGATGCTGGAAGCCTGGATGCGCAGCTATCGGCCCGAGGAGCTGTTCGACGACGCGGGCCGGTTCCGGCCGGAGCTGGCCGCGCTGGCGCCGACGGGCGACCGGCGGCTCGGCGCGAATCCCCACGCCAACGGCGGCCGCCTGCTCCGTGACCTCGACCTTCCCGACTTCGCCGACTACGCGGTGCCGGTGCCGCAGCCGGCGCGCGAGCGTCACGAATCGACCCGCCAGCTCGGCCGGCTCATGCGCGACATCTTCCGGCGCAACGCGGGCGCCGCGAACTTCCGCCTGTTCTGCCCCGACGAGACCAACTCCAATCGCCTGGGCGACGTCTTCGAGGCCGAGAACCGCTGTCTGGTCCTGCCCTCGGGACCCGAGGACGATCACGTCGCGCCGGACGGCCGCGTGATGGAGGTGCTGAGCGAGCACTGCTGCCAGGGCTGGCTCGAAGGCTATCTGCTCACCGGGCGTCACGGGCTCTTCGCCAGCTACGAAGCCTTCGCGATGGTCTCGGCCTCGATGACCGTGCAGCACACCAAGTGGCTCCAGGAGGCGGACAAGCTCGCGTGGCGCCGGCCGGTGGCCTCGCTGAACATCCTGCTCAGCTCGACCGCGTGGCGCCAGGATCACAACGGCTTCAGCCACCAGGGGCCCGGCCTCATCGACGTGGTGCTGTCCAAGAAGGGCACGGTGTCGCGCATCTACCTGCCCCCCGACGCCAACTGCCTGCTCTCGGTGTCGGACCATTGCTTCCGCAGTCGCAACTGCGTGAACCTGATCGTGATCGACAAGCAGCCGCAGCTGCAGTGGCTCGACATGGCGGCGGCCCGGGCGCACTGCGCGCGCGGCGCCTCGGTGTGGCCGTGGGCTTCCCGCGAGAGCGACGGCGCGCCCGACGTGGTGATGGCCTCGGCGGGCGACATCCCCACGCTCGAGACGGTGGCCGCGGTCTGGCTCCTGCGTCATCACGCGTCCGGCCTCCGCGTGCGCATGGTCAACGTGGTGGACCTGATGACCCTGTTCGTCCCGCGGCTGCATCCGCACGGGTTGCCCGACTCCGCCTTCGTGGAGCTGTTCACCGAGCGCGCGCCGGTGATCTTCGCGTTCCACGGCTACCAGCGCGCGATCCACGAGCTGATTCACGGCCGGCCCGACGTCGAGCGCTTCCACGTGCGCGGCTTCAACGAGGAGGGGACCACCACCACGCCGTTCGACATGGTGGTGCGCAACGGAATGAGCCGGTACCATCTCTGCCTCGAGGCGCTCCGCCGCATGCCCGGCGGGGACGAGCGCTTCGCGGCGCTCGCCACGCACTGCCGGGCGATGCTGAGGCGCCATCCCGACTACATCCGCGAGCATCTGGAAGACATGCCCGAGGTGCGGGACTGGCGGTGGAGCGATCCGGAGTGACCGACGCCCCGGTGGTGCTCTGCCTCAACGCGGGCTCCTCGTCGCTGAAGTTCTCGGTCTATCGGGACGGCGACCGCGGTCTGGCCGAGGGCGCGGTCGAGGAGATCGGCCGCGAGGGCGCGCGCGCCTGGATCAAGCGAACCGGCGGCGCGCCCGAGCAGGTCTCCGGCCGCTTCGCCGATCACGGGGCGGCGGTGGCCGGCGTGTTCGATCTGCTCGCGCGGCATGCCCTGCCCGAGCCGGTGGCGGTCGGCCACCGGCTGGTCCACGGCGGCGAGGAGCACGCGGCGCCGGAGCGGGTGACGCCGGCGCTGCTGGCCGCGCTGCGTCGTCTGGTCCCGCTGGCCCCGCTGCACATGCCGAGCGGACTGGCCGGCGTCGAGGCGGTCGCCGCGAAGTATCCCACGGTGCCGCAGGTGGTCTGCTTCGACACCGCGTTCCACCGCGACCTGCCCGACGTGGCCCGCCGCCTGCCGCTGCCGTCGTCGCTCCCGCCGGTCGCGTTGAGGCGGTTCGGATTCCACGGGCTCTCCTACGAATACATCGTGTCGCGGCTCGACGCGGCCGCGGGCCGGACGGTGATCGCGCATCTCGGCAACGGCGCGAGCATGGCCGCGGTGCGCGACGGCCGCTCGGTGGACACGACCATGGGGCTCACTCCGGCGGGCGGCTTCATGATGGGCACCCGCACCGGCGACCTCGATCCCGGCGTGCTCACCTACCTGATGCGGGAAGCCGGCTACGATGCCGACCGGCTCGATCGGCTCGTCAACCGGGAGTCGGGCCTGCTGGGTGTCGGCGGCAGCGCGGACATGAAGACCTTGCTCGAGCGCCGCGACCGCGATCCACAGGCCGCGTTGGCGGTGGCCATGTTCTGCTACCAGGCCCGCCAGACGATCGGTGCGCTCGCGGCCGGGCTCGGCGGCCTCGACACGCTGGTCTTCACCGGCGGCATCGGGGAGCGGGCGGCGCCGGTGCGCGCGGCCATCTGCGAGGGGCTCGGCCATCTCGGGGTCAGGCTCGATCCCGCGCGAAACGCGGCGCACGGCGACCCGGTGAGCCCTCCGGAGAGCCGCTGTGCCGTCCGAGTAATCGATACCAACGAGGAGCTGATGATCGCCCGGCACTGCCGCGCGGTCCTGTTTCCGACGAGACTGGAGGCGACACGATGAGCGTTCCCGGCCCCGCGTGGTCGGCGCTGCAGAGGCACTATGAGAAGGTCCGTGACATCCACCTGCGATCGCTGTTCGCGGAGGACCCGTCGCGCGGCGAGCGGCTGACCGTCGAGGCGGCCGGCCTCTATCTCGACTACTCGAAGCACCGCGTCACCGACGAGACGCTGCGCCTGCTGCTCGACCTGGCGACGGAAGCCGGCCTGAGGCGGCGCATCGACGCCATGTTCGCCGGGGACAGGATCAACGTCACCGAGCGGCGCGCGGTGCTCCACGTGGCGCTGCGCGCGCCCCGGGGCCAGCGCATCACGGTGGACGGCGAGGACGTGGTCCCGGCGGTGCACGCGGTGCTGGACCGCATGGCCGACTTCTCCTCGCGGGTGCGGAGCGGGGCCTGGACCGGCTTCACCGGCAAGGCCATCCGCAACGTCATCAACATCGGGATCGGCGGCTCCGACCTGGGCCCGGCGATGGCCTACGAGGCGCTCCGCCCCTACAGCGATCGGCGGCTGACCCTGCGCTTCGTCTCCAACGTCGACGGCGCCGACTTCGTCGAGGCCACCCGCGATCTCGACCCGGCCGAGACCCTCTTCATCATCTCCTCCAAGACCTTCACCACCCTGGAGACGCTCACCAACGCGCACGCGGCCCGGGAGTGGTCCCTGCGCGCGCTCGGCGACGAGCGGGCGGTGGCGCGACATTTCGTGGCCGTGTCCACCAACGCGACCGAGGTGGAGAAGTTCGGCATCGACACCGCGAACATGTTCGAGTTCTGGGACTGGGTGGGCGGCCGCTACTCGGTGGATTCGGCCATCGGGCTCTCGCTCATGATCGCGATCGGGGCCGAGCACTTCCGGGCCATGCTCGCGGGCATGCACGAGATGGACGAGCACTTCCGCACCGCGCCCTTCGACCGGAACCTGCCGGTCCTGCTCGGGCTCATCGGCATCTGGTACGTGAACTTCTTCGGAGCCGAGACGCACGCGGTGCTGCCCTACAGCCACTATCTGGCTCGGCTGCCCTCCTATCTCCAGCAGCTCGACATGGAGTCGAACGGGAAGTCGGTGGACCTCGACGGCCATCGCGTGACCGTCGAGACCGGCCCGGTGATCTGGGGCACCGCGGGCACCAACGGTCAGCACGCCTACTACCAGCTGATCCACCAGGGCACGCGCCTCATCCCATGCGATTTCATCGGCATCGCCCGCCCGCCGACGCCCCTCGGGCACCATCAGGACCTGCTCACCGCGAACCTGTTCGCCCAGACCGAGGCGCTGGCCTTCGGCAAGACCGCGGCCGAGGTGGCCGCCGAGGGCGTGCCCGCGTTCCAGGTGCCGCACCGCACGTTCGAGGGCAACCGGCCGAGCAGCACCCTCCTGGCCGCCGAGCTGACGCCGGCCACGCTGGGACGCCTGATCGCCCTCTACGAGCACAAGGTCTTCGTGCAGGGCAGCATCTGGCGAATCGACTCGTTCGACCAGTGGGGCGTGGAGCTGGGCAAGGTTTTGGCCGGCCGCGTGGCGCCCGAGCTGGAGCGTCCGGACGCGCCGCGTCTGGGCCACGACAGCTCGACCAACGCGCTGATCCGCCGCTACCGACGGCTCCGCGACCGCGCGGTCTGAGGCCTCGTCGCCGCGGCGCGGGCCGGCGGTAGCTGGCTCGGTCCGGCCGGGTCGCGGCCGTGTGCTATGGTGGGCGTCGACGCCGGCATCGGTCGGACCGCTGTGCGAGAGTGGCGGAACTGGCAGACGCGCTGGACTTAGGATCCAGAGGGGCAACCCGTGGGGGTTCAACTCCCCCCTCTCGCACCATCGATGGCTGACGCCGCGACGCCGCCGGGGGTAGCCCGGCGGCGTCGGGCACAGCGGGAGCGGCCGGCGGGCTACTTGGCCTTCGCCGCCCAGTCGGCGTGATACTCGATGCCGAGCTGCTTCATCTCGCCCATCTTCTCGCCCCACTGGGCCTTCTGCTTGTCGCGCCCGCGCCGGTCGGTGATCTTGTCCCACTCCGCGGCGGCGGCGTCGAGGGCCTCCTTGGGCTGCTTGCGCTTGGCCAGGGCCTCGGTGATCTCGAAGGACAGCTTGCGCTGGTAGTCGTTGGCGCCCGGGATGATCGGGTCCGGCACCACGTGCGGGAAGGTCTTCTCGATGGCGGCCAGGTATTCGCTGGCGCCCGGGAAGGCCTGCTGGAACTTCTGGGAGCGGAAGTGCGAGATCCGCCAGGGATCCATGATCGTCTTGGGATCCATCACGATCTTGAGGCTCTGCTCCGGATTCGAGATGAACTCGAGGACCTTCATGGTCGCTTCCTTCTTCTGCGAGTAGATCGAGACGGCCATGCCGCGGCCGGGCGTGAGGGCGGGCCGGTGCACGATCTTGCCGTCGATCTCGGCGCCGGGGACGATGCCGAAGCCGGCCTTGCCGACGATCACCGACTCCGCCGCGTTACCGACCCGCTTGCCGGTGCTGGTCCACGAGTAGAGCATGGGCACGTCGCCCTTGACGAGCATCGTCTTGGGCTCTTCCGACTCGAAGAGCATGACGCCGGGGGGATAGTTCGGCATGGTCCGGACCATCTCCTCGAGCGCCCGGATCCCCGCCGGCGTGTTGACGAGTGGCTTCATCTCGGCGTCGAAGTACTGGCCGCCGTACGCGAAGAAGCGCTGCCGCCACCAGTAGTAGGAGTAGCCGCCGCCGCTCGGCTTGTAGGAGGCGCCAGCCCCGAAGAGCTTCTTGTCGCTGCCGTCCCAGCCCCAACCCTGGAAGAACTCCGACTGGTCGTCCCACTGCTTCCAGGTCTGCGGCGGGGCCAGCTCGTAGCCGTACTTGGCCTTGAACTTCTTCTTGTTCTCCGGGCGCTCGAAGGCGACCTTGTTCCAGAACAGCATGTGGACGTCGCCGTCATAGGGCATCGCCACGATCTTGCCGTTGTGCTTGAGGAAGAGCTTCTTGTAGACCTCCGGGATGTCCTCCATCGCGAAGTCGAGCCGGAGCTTGCTGATCCAGTTCTCGAGCGGCTCGAAGTGTCGGCCGTAGTCCGGCATGTTGGATCCGCCGAACATGATGAGGTCCCAGGGGCTCTTGCCCGAGTTGAACTCGAGCAGGGTCTTGGCCACGAACGCGTCGATCGGGATCACCTCGGTCTCGAGCTTGATGCCGAGCTTGTCGTAGAGGTCCTGCTCGACCAGGGAGAGCGAGTACTTGACGTACTCCGCGTTGACCACCGCGCGGACGGTCGTGCCTTCGTAGGGACGGGCGGCGCTCGCGCCCCGCGGGGCGAGCGGGCCGTGGGTCATGACCGCGAGCCCGAACAGTACCGCCGCCCCTACCGCCACTGCCCAGAAGCGTTTCATGGAAGGTCTCCTTTCAAGGCCGATCTCCTACCCCTTGGTGCCTCCCAGCGCCAGGCCCTTGACCAGGTAGCGCTGCAGCAGGAAGGCCACGACGAATGCGGGCAGAACGCCGAGCACGACCGAGGCCGAGGCCTCGCCGTAGAACATGTCGGTACCGCCGCTGGTGTACGAGGTGACCAGGACCATCATGGTCTTGGTCTCGATGCCGGTCAGCACCACCGCGAACAGGAACTCGTTCCAGGTGGCGATGAAGGCGAACAGCGCCACCACCGCCATCCCGGGCGCGATGATGGGGACGACCACCCGGATCAGGGCCTTGAGGCGCGAGCAGCCGTCGATGAGCGCGGCTTCCTCGATCTCGGCCGGGAAGTCGCGCAGGAAGCCCACCAGGAGCCACACCGCGAAGGGCACATAGACCACGGTGTAGATGATGATCAGGCCGAGGTAGCTGTTGGTGAGCCCGATCGTCTTGTACATGATGTAGACCGGGATGATCAGGGCGATGGCCGGCAGCATGCGGAGCACGAGCAGCACGCCGCTCAGGAAGCCACCGCCGAAGCGCCAGCGGGCGATGCTGTAGGCGGTGGGCAGGCTCACCGCGAGCGCCGCGAACATGCTGAGGGTGGACACGAGCAGGCTGTTGCCGAAGTACCGCAGGCCGCTCGCCTTGCTGAACAGCCGCCCGTAGTGGGCGAGCGACGGGTGCTCGGGAATCCACACCGGCGGGAAGGTGAAGTAGTCCTCGTTGCCCTTCAGGGAGGTGGTGAGGATCCAGAAGAAGGGGCCGAGGAAGAAGACCAGCGCCGCGGCGAGGCCGAGATAGGTCAGCCCGCTCGCGAGCCAGCGCTGGGCGCGGTACCAGGTGGTCCGACGCGCGCCAACGAGGGCGGTTTCCCGGACCGCCACGCTCATGCCGCGGCCCTCGCGTCGCGCGGGCGGGAGAGGCGCAGGAAGACCAGGGTGAGGGCGAGGACGATGAGGATGATGAGGTACGACAGGGCGGAGGCGTAGCTCATCCGGAAGTCGTTGAAGCCCACCAGATAGGTGTTGAACGCGAGCGTCTCGGTCGCGCCGCCCGGGCCGCCGAAGGTGAGCACGAAGATCAGGCCGAAGAGCTTGGTCAGGTCGATCATGCGGATCATCACCGCGACCGCGGCGGTGAACTTCAGCAGCGGCAGGGTGATGAACCAGAAGCTCTTCCAGGCGCTGGCCCCGTCGGCCCGCGCGGCCTCGTAGAGATCCTGGGGAATGGACTGCAGGCCCGCCAGCAGCACCAGCATCATGAACGGGGTGTTGTGCCAGACGTCGACCAGTACCACCGCCAGGATCGACCGGAACGGGGTCGAGAACCAGTCGAAGTAGACGTCGATGAGGCCGAGCTGCAGGCCCATGTTGTTGATGGCCCCGTACTTGACCCCGAACATCATCCGCCACGCCATGGCCGCCATGACCGGGGAGACCATGGGCGGAATCGCGAGCAGCGCGGTGATGATGGGACGGCCGCGGATCTTGCGATTGAGGAGGAGGGCCAGCCCGAGCCCCAGCAGCAGCTCCGCGACCAGCGCCGGCGCGATGATGACCGCGGTGTTCCACACCGAGGCCCAGAACCGACTGTCGCGGAAGAGGGCCTCGGTGTAGTTCTGGAGGCCGACGTACTCGTAGTCGGGCCCGATCGAGAGATCGAAGTTCTGCAGCGACAGGTAGAAGGCGTAGGCGAGCGGGAAGACGATGACCAGCCCGATGAGGACGAGCGATGGGGAAGCGAAGGCCAGCGGCTCCCAGTGCTTGCGCTTGACCGTCATCCCGGACACCTGCATGGGGCCGTCCTTTCGCTGGTCGCCGGAGGCTGCGCTCGCCGCGGGCCGTACGCGTCGTGGCGGGATTGTGCGGAGCCCGAGCGGCACTTGTCAAGGCGCGAATCGGCCCGGGAGTAGCCTCGGCGGCCGCGGGTAAGTGCTCGTATTCTTGACGCTGCTTGCCGATAGTGTAGGATGGGGCTCCGGCGCCGGAGCAGGATCAACCCCCCTGGCACTAGGATGACTCTCGCGGAGCGACCATGAAAGTCGACATCGAAGAGCTGGGCGCCTGCAAGCGACGGCTGCAGGTGGAGGAAGCGCCGGAGGTCGTGACCCGAGCGTGGGAGCAGGCGTTCGACCGGGTGCAGCGCGAGGCGCGGCTGCCCGGCTTCCGCAAGGGGAAGGTCCCGCGCAGCATGATCAAGCTCCACTTCGCGGACGACGTGCGGCAGGAAGTGGCGCGCCGGCTCATCCCGGACGTGTACCGCCAGGCCCTGGCCGAGACGCGCATCGAGCCGGTGGAGGAGCCCGATCTGCAGGAGGTCACCCTCGAGGAGAACACGACGCTGAAGTTCGCCGCGGTGGTCGAGGTCAAGCCGGCGATCACCCTCGGTGCCTATACCGGGCTCGCGGTCGAGCACGCGCCCAAGCCGTTCGCGGAGAGCGAGGTCGACGAGGCCCTGAGCGCGCTGCAGGAGCAGCACGCCGAGTACCGGGCGGTGGAGCGCGCGGCGGATCCGGGCGACCTCGCGATCATCGACTACACCCTCACTCCCGAGGGCATGGAGCCGCGCGCGGAGAGCGACTACGGCTTCGTGATCGGCAGCGGCAGCGTGCTGCCCGAGATGGAAGAGGCGGTGATCGGATTGACCGCGGGCGGCTCGCGCCAGACCCGGGTGCGCTTCGGCGACGACCACCGGAACGAGACGTTGCGCGGCAAGGCGGCCGACGCCACCGTGACCGTCAAGGAAGTGAAGGAGAAGGTCCTCCCCGCGCTGGACGACGACTTCGCCAAGAGCGTGGGCGGCTCCTTCGAGACCCTGGACGCGCTGAAGGAAGAGGTACGCAAGGGGTTGCAGGCTCGACGTGATGCGGAAAACCGCCACGCGCTCGAGGCCGCGGTGCTCGACGCGGTGCTCGCCAACCACGCCTTCGAGGTGCCGGAGGCGCTGGTGCTGCGCCAGGTCGGCCACCAGATCGAGCACGCCCGCGAGCACATGCGCCGCCAGGGCGTGGATCCGGATCGGGTGCCGTGGGACTACAAGAAGCTGCTCGAGGACCTGCGGCCGGGCGCGGAGAAGGCGGTCAAGCGCGCGCTCCTGCTCGAGGCCATCGCGGAGAAGGAAGCGCTCCAGGCCGGCGACGCCGACGTGGACGCCGAGGTGGACCGCCTGGCCCAGGCCAGCCAGCGCCCGGCGCCGGCGGTGCGACGCATGCTCGAGCAGAGCGGGGACCTGCAAGGGATTCGCCACACGCTTGACGAACGGAAAACCGTCGATTTCCTCATCGAAAAGAATCAGGCAAACCCCGCCTGAGGTACACTACGAGCATGGCCAGGAGGCGCCCGATGGGATTGGTCCCGATGGTGGTGGAGCAGACCCCGCGCGGCGAGCGCGCGTTCGATATTTTCTCGCGGCTCCTCAAGGAGCGCATCATCTTCCTCCCCACCTACATCGAGGACGAGATCGCCAATCTGGTCATCGCGCAGATGCTGTTCCTGGAGGCCGAGGACCCGGACAAGGACATCCACCTCTATATCAACTCGCCGGGGGGCTCGGTCACCGCGGGCATGGCCATCTACGACACCATGCAGTACGTGAAGCCGGCCATCTCGACGATCTGCATGGGCCAGGCCGCCTCGATGGGCGCGCTGCTGCTGTGCGCGGGCACCAAGGGCAAGCGCTTCGCGCTGCCGCACGCGCGCATCATGATCCACCAGCCGCTCGGCGGCGTGCAGGGCCAGGCCACCGACATCGACATCCAGGCCAAGGAGATTCTCCGGATGCGCGAGGAGCTGAACCGCATCCTGGTGCACCACACCGGGCAGGCGATGGACAAGATCCAGCGCGACACCGACCGCGATTTCTTCATGACCGCGGAGCAGGCCAAGGAGTACCGGATCGTGGACGAGGTCATCTCCTCCAAGCCGACCACCCGGCCCGTGGCCGAAGTGGTCGTCACGCCGAAGTAGAGGACTCCGCCGATGGCCCGCACCCGCGAAGGCGGCGGCGCGCTGAAGTGCTCGTTCTGCGGCAAGAGTCAGAACGACGTCCGCAAGCTCATCGCGGGCCCCACCGTCTACATCTGCGACGAGTGCATCGAGCTCTGCAACGACATCATCGCGGAGGAGTGGGAAGAGGAGAAGAGTCGGGAGCTCCGGAGCCTTCCCAAGCCGGCCGAGATCAAGAACGTGCTCGATCAGTACGTGGTCGGGCAAGAGCGGGCCAAGAAGATCCTCGCGGTCGCGGTCCACAACCACTACAAGCGCATCGAGGCCGGCTCCGAGGCGGGTGACGTGGAGCTGCAGAAGGCCAACATCCTCCTGATCGGCCCCACCGGCTCCGGCAAGACCCTCCTGGCCCAGACCCTCGCCAAGATGCTGCACGTGCCGTTCACCATCGCGGACGCGACGACTCTGACCGAGGCCGGCTACGTCGGCGAGGACGTCGAGAATATTATTCTGCGTCTCCTGCAAGCGGCCGACTATGATGTCGAGCGCGCCCAGCGCGGGATCGTCTACATCGACGAGATCGACAAGATCGCGCGCAAGTCGGAAAACCCCTCCATCACTCGGGACGTCTCGGGCGAGGGCGTGCAGCAGGCCCTGTTGAAGATTCTCGAGGGCACGGTGGCCAACGTGCCGCCGCAGGGCGGCCGCAAGCACCCGCACCAGGAGTTCATCCAGGTCGACACCACCAACGTGCTGTTCATCTGCGGCGGCGCATTCGTGGGGATCGAGAAGCTGGTGGAGGGGCGGGTGGGCAAGACCGGGATCGGCTTCGGAGCCGAGATCAAGAGCCGGGAGGAGCGCCGCGTCGGCGACCTGCTCGCGCTCATCCAGCCCGAGGACCTGCTCAAGTACGGGCTCATCCCCGAGTTCGTGGGCCGGCTGCCGGTGGTCGCGACCCTGCACGATCTGGACGAGGCGGCGCTGGTGCGCATCCTGCGCGAGCCGAAGAACGCGATCATCAAGCAGTACCAGAAGTACTTCGAGCTGGAGAAGGTGCGGCTGAAGTTCACCGACGACGCGGTGGCCGCGGTCGCCCGCGAGGCCATGAAGCGCGGCACCGGCGCCCGGGGCCTGCGCGCGGTGCTGGAGGAGGTCATGCTCGAGGTGATGTACGAGCTGCCCTCGTTGCCCGGCCTCAAGGAGTGCATCATCACCCGGGAAGTCATCCTCAACAAGGACCGCCCCATCCTGATCTCCGAGCAGAAAGAGCAATCCGCCTAGCTCGTCGCCCTCTCCCCCTCACCCCGACCCTCTCCCCATCGGGGAGAGGGCAGGGTGAGGGAGAGGGCAGGGTGAGGGGGCCATCCGATCGATGCCCGGCACCCTCTACGTCGTCGCCACCCCGCTCGGCAATCTCGAAGACGTCACGCTGCGCGCGCTCCGCGTCCTGAAGGAGGTCGCGGTCATCGCGTGCGAGGATACCCGGCGCACCCGGATCCTCCTCTCCCGCTTCGGCATCCACGTCCCGGTCACCAGCTACTTCGAGCACAACAAGCTGCGCAAGGGCGCCCGCCTGATCGAGACGCTCGAGCACGGGCAGTCGGTCGCGCTCGTGACCGACGCAGGCACGCCCGGCATCTCGGATCCGGGCTTCCTGCTGGTGAAGCAGGCCCGCGAGGCCGGCGTCCCGGTGGTGCCGGTGCCCGGGCCCTCCGCGGTGGTGACCGCGCTCTCGGCGGCCGGGGTGCCCGCCGACCGCTTCGTGTTCGACGGGTTCCTGCCCGTGAAGCCGGGCCGGCGGGTGCATCGGCTGGAAGGGTTGCGGGATCTGGAGATGACGGTGGTGTGCTACGAGTCGCCCCACCGCATCCTGGCCGCGCTCGACGCGATCGCGCAGGTATTCGGCGAGCGAGAGATCGTGGTGGCCCGGGAGCTGACCAAGCAGTTCGAGGAGATCGTCCGCGGGCCCGCCGCCACCTTGAAGGCGCGCTTCGAGGCGGGGCCGGTCCGCGGCGAGTTCACCCTGATCATTCCCGCGTAGCCGCTGCCGGGCGGTGGTAGCATCGGCCCATGCCGCGCCTGCGGGTCGCCGTGCTCGTCGCGCTCATCACCGTCTCGGCCATCGGGGCGGCCGGGCGGCCGGCCGGCGCCGAGTGGTTCGCCGACCTGTTCGCGGGCGTCGCCATGACCCAGAGCGCCGATCTCCGGCTCAACGACAAGGCCATCGGGCCCGGCCGCTTCGAGGACGTGGAGTTCGACAACGCCCTGGCCTGGGGCGGCCGCTTCGGCCGGTTCTTCGACGCGCTGCCGTTCCTGGGCGTGGGCGTCGACTACTTCCACTTCACGCCGTACCTCGGCCCTCAGTCGGCCCGCTTCAGCGGGTGCATCTTCCCGGACGGGTGCGGCAACTCGGGCAAGGGCGGGCCCGGCTCGTTCGACATCACCGTCAACTCGATCTCGGTCGACCTGATGCTGCGCCTGCCGCTGCTCAAGTCGGCCGAGGCGCCCCAGGGACGGGTGCAGCCCTACCTGACGGTCGGCCCCCCGCTCTTCATCACGAGCATCACCCCGCGTAACACGCAGTCCTTCAAGAACCAGGACGGTGACACCGACTTCTCGTTCGGGCTCAAGGCGGGCGGGGGCGTCGCGGTGCAGATCTTCAAGAACCTGATGCTGTTCGGGGAATACCGCTTCACCCATGTCTCGCCGGACGTCGAGTTGCGCGACGCGAATCTGAGCCGGGTGAGGCTCGGCACCGACCTCGACACCCACTCCGCTCTCGTCGGCCTGTCCGTTCGCTGGTAGCACCCCCGCGGGAGGTTCTTCCCGGCCGGACCCCGCGTCTTCCCGTATACTAGGGGGCCATGTTGATTCCCAAGGCGCTCACCATCGCCGGCTCCGATTCCGGCGGGGGGGCGGGTATCCAGGCGGATCTCAAGACGTTCTCGGCGTTCCGGGTGTTCGGCATGTCGGTCATCACCGCGGTGACCGCGCAGAACTCGGTCGGAGTCCAGGGAGTGGAGAACCTGCCGCCGGCCTTCGTGGCGCGGCAGCTGCGCTCGGTCCTGGAGGACTTCGGGACCGACGCGGCCAAGTGCGGGATGCTCTCGACCGCCCCGATCATCGACGCGGTCGCGGCGGTGCTGGGCGAGCGCCCGATCGAGAAGCTGGTGATCGATCCGGTGATGGTGGCCAAGTCGGGCGACCCCCTGCTGCAGCCCGACGCCCGCGCGGCCCTCGCCGACCACATCCTCCCGCTGGCCCTGCTGGTCACGCCGAACCTGCCGGAGGCGGAGGTGCTGGCCGGCATGCGGGTGGCCGAGCCGGAGGAGATGGAGGAGGCGGCGCGGCGCATCCACGGGATGGGGCCGCGGTACGTGCTGATCAAGGGCGGGCATCTCAAGGGCGACGCCACCGACCTCTTGTGGAACGGGCGCGAGTTCACCCGCTTCACCGCGGCCCGGGTCGACTCCACGAACACTCACGGCACCGGGTGTACCTTCTCGGCCGCGATCACCGCCGGGCTGGCCCGCGGCCAGGCCCTGGGCGACTCCATCCGCTCCGCGAAGGCCTACGTGACCCGCGCCATCCGCGAGGGCTTCAAGGGCGGCCGCGGGGTGGGCCAGCTCCGGCACTTCATCCCCGACTGGTGATGAGCGACTCCGAGCCGATCGCCTCCGACGTGCCGACGCCCGACGAGGCGGGCAAGATGTCGTTCTTCGAGCACCTGACGGAGCTGCGCACCCGGATCATCTGGAGCCTCGTCCCCGCCGCGGTCGGTCTCGGCATCGCGCTCTACTTCACCAACAACGTGATGCGGTTCCTCTCGAGCCATCTCAAGGCCGAGCTGGTCTTCACCACCCCGACCGAGGCGTTCTGGACCTACATGAAGGTCGCGATGATCATGGGCGTCTTCATCGCGATGCCGATCATCCTGTGGAACGTGTGGGCGTTCGTGGCCCCCGGCCTGCACAAGCACGAGCGGAAGTACGCGGCGCCCTTCGTCATCGTGGGCTCGCTCCTCTTCCTGGCCGGCGGGGCCTTCGCGATGTTCGTGATCGTCCCGTTCGCGGTGAACTTCCTGG
>DATFYA010000144.1 GCA_035315345.1 Candidatus Methylomirabilota bacterium | reverse complement strand
GGGTAGGGCTTGGCGAACGACAGCTTGACGGTGAGGGGATCGGGCGTCTCGATCGACTCCAGCAGGGCCAGCTTCCAGGCGTGGATCGGCGCCTGGGCCTTGTCCTTCACCCGCTCCAGGTTCCACTTGATGTCGGCGGCGGTGCACGGATCGCCGTTGTGGAAGGTCACGCCCTTGTGCAGCCGGAACACGTGGACGCGATCGCCCTGGACCTCCCACTCCCGGGCCAGGTCCGGCTTGAAGTCCACGCCCTTGCCGTCGGTGGAGGTGATCTTGAGCAGCCCGTTGTAGATATTGTTGTGGATGGCGCAGGCGGTGATGAACGTGGTGTTGTGAGCGTCGAGCGTGTCGATGTTCTGGAAGATGCCGATCTTGATCTCGCCGCCGCGCTTGACCGCCTGCGCCTGGGCGAGGCTCGGCATCGTCGGGGCAAGTCCCGCGGCCACGCCCGCCGCGGTCATCCCCAGCGCCTTCAGCATCGCCCGGCGGGAGACCGCGTCCTCGAGCCAGGCGCCCTCGCGCAGCTCGCGGTTGACTTCCTCGAACCCATCGCGACTCTTCATGTCGTTCCTCCTTGCTCGTAGAGATAGCACGCGACGGCGTGGCCCGGCGTCGCCTCGCGGAGCGCGGGCTCGGCCTCCTCGCAGCGAGCCATCCGGTGGGGACAGCGGCTCGCGAAGCGACAGCCTCGCGGCAGGTCGATCGGGTTCGGCAGCTCCCCTTCCAGCAACCGGCCCGGGTCGTCGAAGATCGACGCGCCGCCGTCGCCCACCGCCGGGATGGCCGCGAGCAGGGCCTGGGTATAAGGATGCTGCGGTTGCTTGAACAGCTCGTCGGTCGGGGCGACCTCCACCAGCTTGCCCAGGTACATCACCGCGACCCGATGGGAGAGGAACCGGATCACGCCGAGGTCGTGGGAGACGAACAGGTAGGCCAGGCCCAGGCGCTCGCGCAGGTCGACGAGCAGGTTCAGGATCTGCGCGCGTACCGACACGTCGAGCGCGGAGACCGCCTCGTCGGCGACCACGAGCCGCGGACCGGCCGCCAGCGCCCGCGCGATGCCCACCCGCTGGCGCTGCCCGCCGGACAGCTCGTGCGGGTAGCGCCCCGCGTACTCGGGCGTCAGCCCCACCATGTCGAGGAGCGCGTGCAGCCGGGCCTCGATCGCCGCGCCCTGCGCGATGCGATGCACCCGGATCGGCTCCGCGACCATGCGCCCCACCGTCATCCGCGGGTTGAGGGAGCTGTAGGGATCCTGGAAGACGATCTGCACGTTTCGGCGAAACCCGAGCAGCCGGCTCGCGGGCAGGGCGGTGATGTCCTGCCCCTCGAAGAGAATGCGGCCGCTCGTGGGCTCGATCGCGCGCAGGACCAGCCGTCCGGTGGTGGTCTTGCCGCAGCCCGACTCGCCGACCAGCCCGAGCGTCTCGCCGGCTTCGATCGCGAAGCTCACGCCGTCCACCGCGTGGACGACCCGGCGCGACGCGGCCGACGAGAGCGCGGCGAGGGGATTGCCCCGCACCGGGAAGTGCTTGACGAGATCCCGGACCTCGAGCAGCGCGCCGCTGGTGGTCACCGCGTCCCCGCCAGGTGACACGCGGCCGCGTGGCCGGTCGCGAGGTCCCGCAGCGCCGGCGACTCCGTCGAGCAGCGCGGCTCCGCGATGGGGCAGCGCGGATGAAACCGGCAGCCGGTCGGCAGGGCCCGCAGCCCGGGCATATTGCCGGTGATGGCGCCCAGCCGGGCGGTGCCCTCGAGCTGCGGCAGGCACTCGATGAGCCCGCGCGTATAGGGATGCGCGGGAGCCCGGAAGATGGCCGCGACCGGCGCCGACTCGACCACGCGGCCGGCGTACAGCACGAGCACCCGGTGGCACATCTGCGAGATGATGCCGAGGTCGTGCGAGACGAGCAGCACCGCCACGCCCAGCTCGCGCGCCAGGCGACGGATCAGGGCGAGGACTTGCGCCTGGATGGTGACGTCGAGCGCGGTGGTCGGCTCGTCGGCGATGAGCAGGCTCGGCACGCACGAGACGCCCATGCCGATCATCACCCGCTGGGCCATGCCGCCGCTGAACTGGTGCGGGTAGTCGCGCGCGCGGGCCGCGGGCGACGGGATCCCGACGCGGGCGAGGGTCTCGACCACGCGCTCCCGCAGCGTGCTGCGCCGCTCCGGCAGGTGCAGGGCCATCGCCTCCAGCATCTGCTCGCCCACCCGGAACACCGGGTTCAGCGAGGCGCTCGGATTCTGGAAGATCATCGCGATGTCCTTGCCCCGGATGCGGGCCAGCGCCGACTCGTCCAGCGCGAGGAGATCGCGCCCCCCGAAGCGGACTTCGCCGGTGACGCGCCCGGGAGGCCGGCGGATCAGGCCCAGGATGGCCTCCGAGGTGAGCGACTTGCCCGCGCCCGATTCGCCCACGAGCCCGACGATCTCCCCGCGGCGGATCTGGAAGCCCACGTCGTCCACCGCCCGCAGCGGACCGTCCTCCGAGTCGAACTCGACGGTGAGTCCGCGGACCTCCAAGACGATCTGGGGGGGAGCGTCGGCCACCGGCTCGGAGGGGCGGCTCGTTGCCCTCATCTGCGCATCCGCGGGTCGAGGGTGTCGCGCAGGCCGTCGCCCAGCAGGTTGAGCGCGACGATGGCCAGCATGAGGGCGATGCCCGGGAACGTCGAGATGTGTGGGGCCATCACGATGAACGTCTGCCCTTCCGCGATCATGCGGCCCCACGCCGGCGTGGGCGGCGGCGGACCCAGCCCCAGGAAGGACAGGCCCGCCTCGGTGATGATCGCGCCCGAGACCCGCAGCGCGCCCTGCACGATGATCGGCGCCATCACGTTGGGCAGCACGTGCTGGAAGATGATGGCGAGGCTGCCCACGCCGGCGAGCCGGGCCGCCTCGATGTAGGGCTCTTCCTTCACGGCGAGGACGTCGCCGCGCGTGACCCGCGCGAACGGAGCGATGAATCCCACCCCGACCGCGATGATCACGTTGCGCACGCCGAAGCCCATCACCGCCATCATCGCGATGGCCAGGATGATGATCGGGAAGGCGAAGAGCCCGTCCATCACCCGCATGATCACCACGTCGACCCAGCCGCCGTAGTAGCCGGAGATCAGCCCGAGCGTCACCCCGATCACCATGGCCAGGAGCACCGCGACGATGCCGACCACCAGGGCCACCCGCGAGCCGTAGATGATGCGGCTCCAGATGTCGCGGCCGAAGCTGTCGGTGCCCGCCCAGTGGGCGGCGGACGGCCCCTCCAGCGGCGTGCCCACCCCCTGCGCGATCGGATCGTAGGGCGCCAGCAGCGGGGCCAGCACCGCCATCGCGACGATGCCGAGGAACACCACGAGCCCGAACAGCGCCCCCGGATTGCGCGCGAACCGGCGCCACCAGCGCCCGAGGCTCGTCCGGGACGGGGCCGCCGGTGCGACCGCGGGGCCGGGCCGGCCCACGTCTTCCGGATCGAAGCGACGGCCGTCGGCCTCGAGCGGCTGCGCCACTAGGCCACCCGGATCCTCGGGTTGAGGAAGGCGTAGGCCAGGTCGACCAGCAGATTCACCACCACCACCGCGAAGACGCCGACCAGGATCGTGCCCTGCACGACCGAGTAGTCGCGGTTCAGGATGGCGTTGACCGAGAGCCGCCCCATGCCCGGGATGGCGAACACGGTTTCGGTGAGCACCGCGCCGCCGAGGAGGGCCCCGAACTGCAGCCCGATCACCGTCACCACCGGGATCAGGGCGTTGGCCAGCGCGTGCTTGTAGACGAGCGCGGCCCGGCGCACGCCGCGGGCACGCGCCGCCTTGACGTAGTCCTGATCGAGCACCTCGAGCAGGCTCGAGCGGATGATGCGCGCCACCAGGCCCGAGAAGAACGTGCCCAGGGTCACCGCGGGCAGGACGAGGCGCCAGAGGCCCTGCGACAGGTTCGTCCACGGCGGCACGTAACCCATCGCGGGGAACCAGCCGAGATAGACGCTGAAGATCCAGATCAGGATGATGCCCTTCCAGAAGGACGGCATCGAGTAGACGAAGATGGCGAAGCCCATCGAGCCCCAGTCCCACAGCGAGTCCTTCCGCATCGCGGCGACGATACCCGAGGGCACCGCGATGAGAATGCCGACGATCACGCTGGCCAGCACGAGGATCAGCGTGGGGACGAACGCCTCCAGGACCAGGCGGCTGACCCGCTCGTGGTTCAGGAACGAGTCACCGAGATCCCCCCGGAGCACCTGTCCGAGCCAGATGAGGTACTGCGTGACGATGGAGCGGTCGAAGCCGAGCTCGCCGCGCAGGCGCTCGTAGGCCTCCTCCGTGAAGTCGTCGCCGAGGCGCATGAGCACGGGGTCACCGGGGATCATCCGCATCAGGGCAAAGATGATCACCGAGACCGTGAAGAGCACGGCCAGCGTCTGCCCGATGCGAGAGAGGACGAATCGGACCATGTGATGTCTCCGGCCGATGCGACCGAGCTCGAACGTGGGACGATCAGGTGACTGCCGCGGACCCCGGAGGGGTCCGCGGTTGGGGTCGGAGTATACTGCGCGGCCGACACCGCCGCAAGGCGCCGGCGGGCGCACATCGACTCAAGTCGGCGCTCTCCAGCTCGGCGCCCCGTCGCCCCCGCCCAGATACATGCGACGCACCTCGGGATTCGCCAGCAGATCGCGCCCGGCGCCCTCGAAGCGGTTCCGACCCAGCTCGAGGACGTAGCCCCGGTCGGAGATCTCCAGGGCCCAGGCCGCGTTCTGCTCCACCAGCATGGTGGTGAGGCCGCCGCGGGCCAGCTCCGCGATCTTGTCGAAGACCTCGTCCACCAGGCGAGGGCTCAGCCCCAGCGAGGGCTCGTCGAGCATCATCATCTTCGGCCGCATCATCAGGCCGCGGCCCATGGCCAGCATCTGCTGCTCGCCGCCGCTCATCGATCCGGCGAGCTGCCGCCGCCGCTCGCCGAGCCGGGGGAACAGCGTGAACACGTACTCCATCGCCTCGCGAACCTTGGCCGGGTCGCGCTCGAGGTAGGCGCCCATCTCGAGGTTCTCGCGGACCGTCATCTGGGTGAAGACGACCCGGCCCTGGGGCACGTAGGCGAGGCCGCGAGCGAGGATGCGGTCCGGGGACAGCCCGACCAGGCTCTGGCCGTCGAACACGACCTCGCCGCCCAGGAAGGTGATGAAGCCCATCACCGCCTTGAAGGTCGTCGACTTGCCGGCGCCGTTCGGGCCGATCACCGCGACCACCTCGCCGGCGTCGACGTGGAGCGAGACGCCGTGCAGGATCTGGATCGGCCCGTAGCCGGCCTGGACCGCCCGCAGCTCGAGGAGCGACATGCTCAGCGCCGGCGCCGACCGAAGTAGGCGTCCACTACCCGCTCGTTGCGCTGGATCTCCGCGGGCGGCCCCTCCGCGATCTTCACGCCTCCGTCGAGGACGAAGATGCGCTCGCAGTGGTTCATGATCACGTTCATGTCGTGCTCCACGATCAGGATCGTCTTGCCCTGCTCCTGGAGGCGATGGATGTGGTCGAGCAGCTGCTGGAGCAGGGTGCGGTTGATCCCGGCGGCCGGCTCGTCGAGCAGGATGAGGTCGGGCTCGGTCATCAGGGCCCGCGCGAACTCGAGCAGCTTCTGCTGCCCGTAGGAGAGGCGACCGCCGTACTCGGCGCGCAGGCCCGAGAGGTTGACGAAGGCGATGAGCTCCTCGGCGCGCGCCCGGGCCACCCGATCGGGCACCCGAAGGCCGGTCACCGAGAGCATGTTCTCGAGCACCGTCATCTCGCGGAAGATCCGCGTGATCTGGAAGGTCCGGGTGATGCCCCGGCGGAAGATCTCGTAGGGCCGGCGGCCCGCGATGTCCTCCCCCTGGTAGATCACCTGCCCGGAGTCGGGGGCGGCCAGCCCGGTCAGCAGGTTGAAGGTGGTGGTCTTGCCGGAGCCGTTGGGGCCGATGAGGCCCGAGATCTGCCCGCGAGGCACCGCGAAGGAGCAGCCATCCACCGCGTGGACTCCGCCAAAGACCTTTCGGAGATCGCGGACGTCCAGAATGGGGGGGAGCGCCGCTGCTCCTCCCCCATGCCCCCCCACCGCATCGTCCGCACGCGCGGCGGCGCCTTCCTGCCCGGTCAATGGACCATCCCCTTGCGAGCCCAGCCCCGGTCGACCGCGAAGCCGACCAGACCCCGCGGCATGAACCGGGCGATCACCACGATGAACAGCCCGTAGGCGATCAGGTGCGCGGTCGGGAAGTTCACCCACGTCAGCTCCTGGGCGGTGTAGAGCAGGACCGCGCCCACGATGGGGCCGATCACGGTGCCCTTGCCGCCGAGCATGGACATGAGCGCCATCGCGATCGTGATCTGGACCAGGAACACCGACGGCGGATCGATGTAGAGGACCTTGTAGGCCTGGATGCCGCCCGCCATCGCCGGGAACACCGCGGACAGGGTGAAGGCGGTCAGCTTGTAGGCGGTCGTGTTGATGCCGAGCGCCTGCGCGGCCAGCTCGTCCTCCCGGATCGCGTTCAGGCGGATGCCGAAGCGGGAGTGGCCGACGACGTAAGCCACCACGATGGTCATCAGCATCAGCACGAGCATCGCGTAGTAGGTGGAGACCGAGTTCTCGGTGCTCGGAAAGCTGATGCCGAGCCCGCCGTGGGTCAGGCCGTCCCACACGGTGGCGATCACCCGCATGCCCTCGGCGGCGCCGAGCATCGCGATGGCGAAGTACGGCCCCTTCAGGCGCAGCACCGGGTAGCCGAGTGCGATGCCGATCGCGGCGGCCACCCCGGCCGCCACCAGGAGGGTGGGTAGCCAGTGCCAGCCGTGATCGGCCACCAGGATGGCGCAGGTGTAGGAGCCGATCCCGTAGAAGATCACGTGCCCGAACGAGGTGTACCCGGTGAAGCCGCTGATGATGTTCCAGCTCAGCGCGAGCACGACGTACATCATCGTGAACATCGCGAAGGAGCGCAGGTAGACGGTCAGCGCCGAGGGCAGCAGGGCCAGGACCAGGCCGAGGGCGGCGAGCGCGACGAGGTTCCGGAGGTGCTCGGATCGTCTCACGAGGTCGGCTCAGGCCTCCTTCACGCCCATGAGGCCGCCGGGCCGGATCAGCAGCACGAAGATCAGGAGCGAGTAGGCGGCCAGCTCGGTCATCGCGGTGCCGTTGGGGATCAGCAGGGAGACGAGGCTCTCCAGCACCGCCAGCATGACTCCGCCGATCAGGGCGCCCACGTAGTGGCCCCGGCCGCCGAGGATGATGATGGTGAAGGCCTGCAGGGTGTACAGCGTGCCGGTCTCCGGGTTGAACCCGAACTGGATGGATACCAGCGCCCCTCCCGCCACCGCCAGCGCCGCGGACAGGCCGGTGGTGATGAGATAGATGCGCGACACCGAGATGCCGCAGATCATGGCGACCTCGGGGTTGAGCGCGGTGGCCCGGATGGCTTTGCCGAGGCGGCTCAGCTTGAGGAACAGGTAAACGGCGGCCGAGATGGTCACCGCGATCGCGAAGCTGATCAGCTTGTTCTGGCCGACCGCGATCGTCCGGGTGAGCCGAACGGTTCCGGGCGCGTACGGGATGGTGCGGAAGTCGGTGGTGAAGATCAGCTCGGTCACGTAGACGATCGTGAGGCCCAGGCCGAAGGTCACGAGCAGCGCGGTCAGCTCGGGTTGCCCGACGACCGCCTGGAGCAGCACCTTCTGGAGAGCCATCCCCAGGAGGAACGCGATGGGGATGGTCAGGAGCAGGGACAGCAGCGGATCGAGCCCGAGATGGAAGAACATGACCCAGGTGAGGTAGGCCCCCATCATGACCAGCTCGCCGTGGGCCGCGTTGATGATGCGCATCACCCCGAAGATCAAGGTGAGGCCGACCGCGAACATCGCGTACACGCCGCCCTGCAGGACGCCGGACAGAACCACGGTGGCCAGGTACCCGAACCAGATCGCGTTGGCGTGGACGGATCCGTACCAGAGCCCGATCGCGAAGGGCAGGGCGTAGGCGCCGGCCAGGAACGCGGCCAGCCAGTAGAGGCTCCGGACGTCGCTCCGCTCCATCCGTCACCTCCCGCCGGCCGCGTCCCGGTCGGCGAGGAGTCGAAGGGGGCCTCGACGGCCCCCTCCGAGCCTCCCCCGGAGCAGGGTGGCGCGGGCGAAGCCCGCGCTCGAACGGAGGCTGCCCAGACGCGCTCCTAGCGCTTGCTCCACTCCGGCATCGGCAGCTCGGCCTTGGTCTCGGCCCACTTCTCGGGCCACACCACGCGGCGCTGCCCCTTGAGGATCTGGAAGGTGAGACCTTCGTGGCCGTTCATGCCCCGGGCGTCGACCTTGTAGCGGCCGAAGACGGTGTCGACCTCCATGGTGGCCAGGGCCTGGCGGATCTTCTCGCTATCGAAGCCGCCCGCCTTCTTGATGGCGGCCTCGGTGACCTGCATGGCTCCGTAGGTGCTGCCCGCGTGGTAGTTCGGCTTCTCCCCGAAGCGCTTCTCGTAGGCGTCGATGTACTGCTTCATCCCGGGATGCTTGAGAACGTCGGGCAGCGGCTCCCACTGGCTGTAGCCGAGCACGTACTCGGCAGTGTTGCCGAGCTGCTCGGCGAAGTTGGGCAGGCTCGGCCCCACGGTGCTCGAGTACATCTTGAAGTCGATGCCCAGCTCGCGCATCTGTCGGAGCTGCGCGCTGGAGTCCGCGAAGTAGCTGTTGGAGATGACCGCCTCCGCGCCGGCGGCGCGGATCTTCTGCAGCAGGGCGGTGAAGTCGGTCTGCTTGGGCGGGTAGTTCTCGTCGAGGACGACCTCGACGCCGAGCTTCTTGGCCCAGTCCTTGGCGCCCTTGCCGGCCGTCCGCGGGAAGAGGCTGTCCTGGCCGATGACCGCGAGGCGCTTCACCCCGATCTGCTTGGCCAGGTGGACCGCCCCCTTCTGATAGTCCTCTGCCACCGCCACGATGTTGAAGATGTACTTGCGCCCCTTCTCCCAGATCTGGCTGGCGGATGCCCCGTAGGCCACGAACGGCATCTTGTAGCGTTCGGTGATATTGGCCACCGCCTCGGTGATGCCGCTCGAGTAGGGGCCGAGCAGCACGTCGACCTTGTCCTCGGTGATGAGCTTCTCGTAGAGCTTGATGGCGGTCTGGACGTCCGACTTGTCGTCGAGCAGCTCCAGCGTGACCTTGTGGCCGAGGAGCCCGCCGCGGGCGTTGACCTCGTCCACCCAGAGCTTGATCGAGTTGACCTGCCGGCCGGCGGGCTCCGCGTACTGGCCGGTCTGGGAGATCGCTCCGCCGATGAGCACCTCGTTGTTCGGTCGGTGATGCGCTCGAGCGGGACTGCCGAGCGCCATGACCGCCACGACGGCTGCCACGAGGATTCGGATGGCCGGTGTCCTCATATACACCCCTCCCTCGACGAAAAGGGATAGCTGCGGGACAGACTCGGCCTTGACGGCCGAGATGTCACACCCTGGAGCACAGAGACCAGCGAGCGATGGGAGCGAACGGGCCAATACTCCCGTGAACCCCGATCCTCGTCAAGTGGGGGGTACGCCCGAGGGGCGGGGAGCAGGGCCGGCCCAGAAAGACGGCCTGGTCAGAGAAGCTCGTTCAACGTATAGAAGAAGTGGTCCGTGAGCTTGTGGGACAGCGCCCGCCTGCGCCAGCGCTCGAGCTCGATCTCGGTCGCCCGCGCGACGTACTTGTCGAAGATCGCGTCGAGCCGCCGCGCGAGCGCCCCGTCCCGGATGGAGAGGGTGAGCTCGTCGTTCGTCTCGAAGGAGCGGTCGTCGAAGTTGCTCGAGCCGAGGGCGCTCCAGACCCCGTCGACGGTCATGACCTTCTGGTGCAGCAGGGTGTGCGGGTATTCGAAGAGACGCACGCCGCAACGCAGGAGCTTTTCGAAGTTGCGGTGACCGGCGTGCTGCACCATGGGGTTGTCCGAGCCGCTGGTCGACGGCATCAGCACGCGCACGTCTACCCCGCGGGCCACCGCCTGGCCGAAGGCGTCGATGGCGTCGGGCTCCGGGATGAAGTAGGGGTTCTGGATCCAGATGCGGCGGCGGGCCAGGCAGATCGCGGTGTGGTGCAGGATCTTCACCGCGGGCGCCGAGTTCTCGGGCTTGGCGAACACCGCGTGCATCACGACGTCGCCCGCCGGTGCCAACGCCGGGAACACGTCGTCCCCCACGAAGAGCTCGCCCGTCTCGCCGGCCCAGTTCTCGCTGAAGGCGCTTTGCACGGTGTGCACGATGGGCCCGTGCAGGTGGAGACTGATGTCAGCGTGGTGCTTGCCGTCCTCGGCATTGCCCAGCCACTCGTCCACGATGCAGTGGCCCCCCACGAACGCCTCCCGACCGTCGATGACCACGAGCTTGCGGTGGTCGCGGTCGTTGAACACGCCGATGTTTCGAATCCTCCGCTCGTGGAAGAACACCACGCGGCAGCCGGCGTCGCGCATCTGCTGCACGACGCTCGCGCCGGCGGCTTTGGAGCCCTCGGCGTCCAGCAGGACCCGGACACGCACGCGTGCCCGCGCTCGGTCGATGAGGGCATCGGCGACACGGCGGCCCAGGGCCCCCTCCTTCCACAGGAACGTCTCGAAGTGCACGGAGGCGCGCGCCGCCTGGATGCGGCCGATCAGCACATCGAAGTAGCCACCGTTCTCGAGCACCTCCGCCGAGTTGCCCGCGACCGCGGTCCCCAGGGTCAGGCCGGCGAGCGTGGGGATCAGCTGATCGATGCCCGAGTCGCACTCGATGTGGAGATCGGGGTCTCGGTGACGGCGGATCGACCACACGACCAGGGCCAGCAGGACTACGAGGCCGAGGAGGAGGCCGCCGAGGAACACTGACATCGCGTGTTAGTGACGGGCGATGAACTGGTATCGCCGGCAGCGGGGTGGCGAGGGTCCCGCCTCGTCGCTCAGCGCGCCGCCCTCGACGCGCCGGCGCGACGCGCGACGGCGACGCCCAGCGCCAGGGCGACCGCGACGGCGAGCGCGCGGGGGCGGACCGGGACCAGCCGGCGCAGCATCGCTCGCGCCGCGGGCCCGGCGGCCGCGCTCAGCTGAGCGAGGCTGGGAACCGAGGCGCGCAGCTCGGTCGGGGTATCGGCGGGCACCGTCAACGCCTGGGGCGCGGAGTGCCGCACCTTCGTGTCGAGCCACGCGATCAACCGCGTGGTTTGCTCGCCGCAGGCGCGGCACCGCACCGCCAGCTCGTGGTCGTGCGATTCGCGCGCGGCCTGGTGCAGGGCGGTCCAGCCTTCGCGCACCGCGGTCGCGAGCGTGACCAGGTCGTGAAGGTCTCGCAGGAGCCCGAAGCCGCCGAGACGAGGGCCGCGAAAGAGCGCCCGACGCAGTCGCTCGCCGTCGGTACTGCGGCTTGCGCCATAGCGAGCGATGGCCGGGTCGAGCGCGTCGACGTGAGCGCGACACCAGGCGGCATACGTCTTCGCGGCTCTTCTGATGTCGGGCTCCACCGCGTGCCGGAGCCCGATCAGCGACAGGGCGTCGGCCAGCGCCCGCTCCGCGTTGGCGAGGAGGCCGATGTAGCGGGCGATCATGCCTTCTCGATGCATACGGCGGCGAACTTGAATTGCGGCTGCTTGCTGACGGGATCCCAGTCGGTGAGGGTGAGCTCGTTCGCCGCCGTGGGCTCGACGGCCGCGGGGTGCTCACCGTGCCCGAACCGCGCGCGACCATAGTGAAACGGGATGAACACGTGCCCCGGGGCGATGTCCGTCAGCCGGGCCCGGACCTCGACCATCCCGCGCCGTGATCGGACGCGGACCAGCTCGCCCTCCCCGACGCCCAGGCGCTTCGCGTCGTCGTGGTTGATCTCGGCGACGGCAACCGGCGCCGCCTCCTGCAGGGCGGGGACCCTCCCCGTCTTCGTTCTCGAATGCCAGTGGTACACCAGCCGCCCCGTGGTGAGCCAGAACGGATAGGCGGCGTCGGGCTCTTCGGGCGGGGGCACGTAATCGGCCGGCTTGATGACCGCGCGGCCCTTGGGATCGCGGGCACGATACTGCTGAGGCGAAATCTCCGCGCCCGTGACGAGATCGTGCCCGTAGAGCTCGCAAAAATCGGCCGCGGTATTGAACACGCCGCTAGTGTACAGCCGCTCGGTCCCGTTCGGGCTGTCCGCGGTGCAGGGCCACTGAATGCCCGACGCGCGGTCGAGCGTGTCGTAGCTCAGCCCCGAGTAGTCGCAGGGACGTCCGCGCGAGCATTCGCGCCACGCGTTGAACGCGCTCTCGGCGTCGTGCCATTTGTGAGACCGCGCGCCGGCTCCGTAGTTATCCCGATCCCGTCCGTGATTCTCCGAATGGTGCGGCCTGCGCAGATTCACCTAATGTCCCGGAAATGACGCAAGGTGGCGGTTCGCATGGCCACCGCTCTCGGCGGGGAGGGCGATCGAGTTCGACTGACGCAGAACCAAGGAGGCAAGCATGAGGTATGGGCCAAAGATTGGGCTCGCTCTCGTCACGCTGCTCACGACCGCGGCCGTGACGGGTTCCCCGGCCTCGGCGCAGCAAAAACCCAACATCATCCTGGTCCTGTCCGACGACTTCGGCTACGGCGATTCGGGTCCCTACGGCGGAGGCCCCGGGCGTGGCATGCCCACGCCCAGCCTGGACCGCCTGGCGGGCGAGGGCATGACCTTCTTCTCGTTCTATGCCCAGCCGAGCTGTACGCCCGGTCGCGCCGCGGTGCAGACCGGGCGCATCCCCAACCGCAGCGGCATGACCACGGTGGCTTTCCAGGGTCAAGGCGGCGGGCTGCCCAAGGAAGAGTGGACGCTGGCGTCGTTGCTGAAGACGGCAGGCTATCAGACCTTCTTCACCGGCAAGTGGCATCTGGGCGAGGCCGACTACGCGATGCCCAGTGCCCATGGCTACGACGAGATGAAGTACGTCGGCCTCTATCACCTCAATGCCTATACGTACGCGGATCCGACCTGGTTCCCCGACATGGACCCCAAGCTGCGCGCGATGTTCGCGCAGGTGACCAAGGGGGCGTTGTCGGGCAACGCGGGCCAGACGCCCCGTGAGGAGTTCAAGGTCAACGGCCAGTATGTCAACACGCCGGCGCAAGGCGTGGTCGGGATCCCCTTCTTCGATGAGTACGTCGAAAAGGCCTCGCTCGAATACCTCGACAAAGCGGCCAAGACCAGCGCCCCGTTCTTCATGAGTATCAACTTCATGAAAGTACACCAGCCGAACATGCCGCACCCCGACTTCGTCAACAAATCCTCCTCCAAGAGCAAGTACGCGGACTCGGTGGTGGAGAACGATACGCGGATCGGCCGGATCGTGGACAAGGTCCGGGCGCTCGGCCTCGAGAAGAACACGTACGTGTTCTGGACCACCGACAACGGCGCATGGCAGGACGTGTACCCCGACGCCGGCTACACGCCATTCCGCGGCACCAAGGGCACCGTGCGCGAGGGAGGCAACCGGGTGCCGTCTATCGCTTGGGGTCCCAAGATCAAGGCGGGGTCCAAGAACTACGACATCGTCGGCGGCCTGGACTACATCGCCACCTTCGCAGCTCTCGCGGGCGTGAAGTTGCCGGACAAGGATCGGGCAGGTCAGCCGATCATCTTCGACAGCTACGACATGTCGCCGGTTCTCTTCGGCACGGGGAAGTCGGCGCGCGACGCATGGTTCTACTTCACCGAGGATGAGTTGACGCCCGGCGCGGCGCGGGTCGGCAACTACAAGGCGGTGTTCAACCTGCGGGGGGACAACGGCCAGTCGACCGGCGGCCTCGCCGTGGACTCCAACCTCGGATGGAAGGGGGCGAGCAAATACGTCGCCACCGTGCCGCAGGTCTTCGACCTCTGGCAGGATCCGCAGGAGCGCTACGACCTGTTCATGAACAACTTCACCGAGCGGACCTGGACGATAGTGACGATCAGCGAGGCCATCAAGGGGCTGATGAAGACGTACGTCCAGTACCCACCGCGCAAGCTGCAGAGCGAGAGCTATTCCGGCCCGATCACGCTCTCTGAATACGAGCGGTTCCAACATATCCGGGAGCAGCTTGGGAAGCAGGGAGTCAACCTCCCGATGCCCACGGGCAACTGACCCGTTACGAAAGAGCGCGCGGCCGTGACTAGCAGTGCTTCTCCACGTACTACAGGAGGAAGACAAAATGGCAACGAACCGCAAAGCGCGTCGGCTCCTGGGTGTCGTCCTGCTCGCGTCGGCAATCGCTGGTTGTGCGTCCCAAGGCGTCCAGAAGAAAGTGACGGCCGCTGATGCAAGTCTGCTCTTCGGAACGTGGGGAGGCACGGTGAATCCTCCCGGGACCACATCAACGGTGCCCGGGACCCTGACCATCAATCCTGACGGAACCTACACCACCAACGCTGGCGCCTACTCCAGCGCCGGCAAGGCGGAGATCAAGGATGGCTATCTGCAATTCTTCAGCACTTCGGGAAGCGCGGCCCTGGGCGCTGGCGATCGAAACGGATCGGCCGTACTGATGGACCGGGACACGAGCTGGGGACTGGTGGGCTCCGGCCATGCTTCTACCGGGGGCCCGTTCAACTTCGACTTCAGCAAGAAGAAGTAGCCAAGCCGCGGCGGGATCCCACGGGCCTCGCCAACGGCCACCCGTTCCCGTCGCTCGGCTCGCGCGACTGAAGGGCTCAAGAGGCTGCCGATTCTTGCGCGGCCGCTGATCCGAATCGTCTCAGTTCACCGTCCGGCAGGTACCGAAGGCTCTTTCACGATGGTCTTCGCCGGAGGGGACCGGCTGCGCTCGCGTGAGGCGAGGGTGCTAACATGTCGGCCCCTGACCCGATGAGCGCGAGAGCCTCGAGAGTCCGGTGGGCCACCGTGCTGGCCGCGAGCGCCAGCGTTGCCGCCACGCCCGCGCCGTCGTTGGCCGTCTCCGTGCAGGAGGCCTTGCTCCGCGCCGTGCCGGCTGTCGCACTCGTCAGCGCCGAGGTCAGAGCGAGCGCGACGGTGAATTGCGGCCAGGGTCCGATCACGGTGAGCCCGAAGCCATTCATCGAGGTCGGCACCGGATGGTTCGTGGATGGTCGAGGTTACCTCATCACCAACGCGCACGTCGTCGATCCGGCCTACCGTGTGCCGCCGTGGGTCGAGTTCAACCTCAAGCTCCGGGCCGTCGAGGAAGGCTGTGTGTACCCGGCGCTGAGCGCCCGGGGGTTGGCGCGAGGTCAGCGGCCTGACCTCGAGGAAGAGCTGCTCCGCGCGATTCCCCTCGCCACGGTCAAGCTCACGCCGACGGGCCGGGTCAGCGTGCTGCTGTCCAACGGCGCGAATCTCGAGGCCCGGGTCGCGAAGTTCAGCCCACCGATCACGCTCGACGCGAAGGGCAATCCGCTCAAGGATTCCGGGCGCGATCTGGCCTTGCTCAAGATCGAGGATGGCGCGTACCCCGTCATGTCGATCACGGACAAGGAGCCCAAGCTCGGCGACGATCTCCACATCTTGGGTTTCCCGGGAGTGGTCAGAGATCACGAGCTCCTCAGCCGAACGGCCTTGAAGGAAGCGTCCGCCACGAAGGGACAGGTGTCGGGATTCAACACGGACGCCATCGGTCAGGACGTCATCCAGACCGACGCTTCCGCCGTTTATGGAAACAGTGGCGGGCCCGCCGTGGACGACAACGGATCCGTCGTCGGCGTCATGACGTTCATCTCCCTCCGCGGCAACGCGGAGGTCCAGGGTTTCAATTTCCTGATTCCGGCCAAGGATGTGCGCGCCTTTTTGGCGGGTACCGCCGTGATCCCGGGCGAGAGCCGCTTCAATCCGGTATGGGCGGCTGGGGTCACGGCCCTGCTAGACGAGCGGTACTCGCTCGCGGTGGCGAAGTTCCGGGAAGCGGATGCATTGCTGCCCGGCCTCGTGGTCGTCAAGCGCTCGATGCGGGAGGCCGAGGACAAGCTCGCCCACCCGCCGGTCCGCCCCTTTCCCTGGGCATGGACGACCGCCGGCGCGCTGGCGCTGGTGAGCGTCACGACGTGGGCGGTGTGGGGAGCGAGGCGATGGAGGCGCAACCGATATCGGGTCCATCCGGGGCAGGTCGTCGACTTCCTGGAAAGGGGGTTGAATCCTGTCCTTCTCGATGTGCGCACTCACGCCGACTACGAGACCAGCCCCCTTTCGATCCCGAAGGCGATCCGCCTCGACCCCGAGCGCGTCACGGAGGCGCACATCGACCTGCCGGACGCGAAGGACCAGCTCATCGTCACGGTCTGCACGACTCCCGAAGAGCGAACGAGCGCCGAGGTCGCCCGGCTCTTGCGTCGCCAGGGGTGGAGCAATGTCCGGATCCTCAAGGGCGGTCTCGGGGCGTGGGCGAACGCTCGGCTGCCGGTGGAGAGCAAGTCGCACCTCCCCGCGATCGGGATCGAGATCTACCGGAATCTCACGCTCGGCGACATCGAGCGGCGGCACTACGCGCCCGGCGCGGTCATCTTCGAGGAGGGCGACGACGCGCAGGGAGAGGCGTACCTCGTTCACGCGGGGACGATCGAGATCGTCAAGCGATCCGCCGGCGGCGAGCGCCGGCTCAATCTGGTGAAGGAAGGGGAGCTGCTGGGGGAGATGGCGCTGTTCAGGCACGCGCCACGTTCGGCCGCCGCGGTCGCCGTGACCGAGGCAGAGCTTCTCGTCATGCGGAACGAACGTCTCGAGTGGCTGATCCGGAACCGGCCCGCGCTCACGCTCGAGCTCCTCAAGTGGCTCTCGGATCAGATCGTCTCGAGGGACGGCTGAAGTCTCGTCGGCCGGGGTCGGCCGGATCCCTTCGCCTAGTAGCTGACGCAGGGGCTGCCGTCGGAGAGGAACTCCACCAGCTTGGCCCCGCCCACGATGGCGGCACCGGCCACCAGGTTGTTCTCGTCCAGCTTGCGCTTCTTGAAGCAGGGCGAGCAGACGTAGATGGTGCCGCCCGCCTTGGCGAAGTTGTCCATCAGCTCGCGCAGGGGCGCGAAGCCCTCCTCACGGATCGTGTCGGCGGCGCCCTTGGTGGCCAGGCGCACGCCCTCGACGCTCAGGAAGACGAGCGTCTCCTTGCCGGAACCGACCGCGGCGTTGGCGATGACGAAGCCCACGGTGGCCTTGTCGGGATTGTCGTGGGCGTGGGTGAGGTTGACGCAGAACTTGCCGGCCATGGTCAAGACTCCTTTCGGCGGATGAGGTAGACGGGATGCTCGGCCGACAGCAGGCGGTGGCCGGTGAGCCGGCACCAGGCCGGCAGGTCGGCCGGCGCGCCGGAATCCAGCGCGACCAGGTGCAGGACCTGGCCGGCGGAGAGCGCCTCCATGCGAAAGCGCAGCTGCAGCACGAGGTCCCCGCAGCCGAGGTCGCCCGCGTCCCACACCGCGTCGGCGTTCACAGGGCGGCCTCCGCGGGCGCGGCCCTCGCTACTTGCTGGGCGAGAGCTGGACCGACAGCGTGCTGTTGTCGGATAGCGTCGCGTCGACGATCATCGTGAGGTTGCCGTCGCGATCTTTCAGCACCCGTCCCACGCCGCGGCCCCTCGTGCCCTCCATGATGAGACGCCCGTCGCGGATCTCGACCGTCCCCTTTCCGCGCGACGTGCCCAGCGATTGTCTGGGGGCGGACACGACGTCGTAAGTGCCGTCCTCCCGGATCGTCAGCGTCACCCGGTACGGGTCCAGCTCGGAGCTTGGGTACACGATGCCTTGCCACGAGCCGGTCACGGTCTTGATGTCGGACACCGCGACGGAGTTACCCGCGGTGGTGCAGCCGGCGAGCGTGGCCGCGAATCCGACGAGCAGGGCAGTCAGAACGGTCGCGAGCGATCGAAAGCTGGTGCCGATTGCCATCTCTCTCCTCCGTCCTGATGGTTCACTGGTCAGATGATCACTGGAGACTCGGCGACAGGATAGACGACCGGGTGGCACCGCGCAATCGCGCGCCCAATCGGCTTATTGCTGAAACGCGGCTGGGCCGGCACCATCCGCCGGCCGACTGGCTCCCGAGCGCGGAGGCGGCCGCGCAAAGGGTGGCCGGTCCAGAACGGTCGGTGGTATGGTCTTGCGAGCGTTCCACCCCCGAGCGCAGGAGCGAACGGAAATGTCGACGGTGAACGGACGGCGCCGCCGCGGGTAGCGCGGACGGGACTCCGCAGATCGGCTATGCGCGCCTCGCGGGCGCGCTAGCGAGGCCCCGGACATGATCACCGGCCCCATCATCGCCGAGATCGCGGCGCTGGTCGGCGACCCCGCGCGGGCGACCATGGTGTCGGCGCTGCTCGATGGCCGCTCCCTGACCGCGAGCGAGCTGGCCCGGGCCGCGCGCGTCACCCCGCCGACCGCGAGCGCCCATCTCGCGAAGCTGACCACGGCGGGCTTGCTCCGCGTGGTCCCGAGGGGGCGGCATCGCCATTTTCGGCTCGCCTCGCCGGCGGTCGCCGACATGATCGACGGCATCGTCGCGGTCGCCCTCGAGCAGCGACCCCGATACCGCCCGCTGTCCCGCCACGCACGCGCGCTGAGCGCGGCGCGCATCTGCTACGACCACCTGGCCGGGCGCCTGAGCGTCGCGCTCACGGATTCGCTCGTCGCGCGCGAGTACATCGTGCTCGACGCCGAAGCCGCCGAGATCACGCCGGCCGGTGGCCGGTTCTTCGCCGACTTCGGGATCGGCCTGGCGCGGTCGCCCCGGCGTCGGTACTGCCGGCTGTGCCTCGATTGGACCGAGCGCCGCCCACACATCGCCGGCACGATCGGCGCCGCGATCACCCGGCGCTGCTTCGATCTCGGCTGGATGGAGCGGGTGCCGGGCAGCCACGCGGTCATCGTCACCCCCTCCGGACGGCGCGGCTTCCGGGAGCGGTTCGGCCTCGAGACGTCCGTGCCGGCCGAGGTCCGGACCCGCTCGTCGTCCCGAGGGTAAACGCTTCGACCGCGGTCGAAGTGCCGATCGGCGCGCCCTCGCGGTTTCGGAGGTAAGATCCGGCCGTGATTCGCCCGGGCGAGGGCGAGTCGGAGGCGGATCAACCCAACGCGGAGGTGGCCATGCTGAAGGGAACGCGCATCCCGCCCGTCGACGTCGAGTCGCTGCCCGATGACCTGCGCGAGACGCTCGAGGAGCAGCGTCGGCTGAGGGGCGCGCCACTCTATCCCTATCTCTTCTACGCGCGCAACCCCGCCTATTTTCGCGCCGCCAAGGCGATGTGGGCCGCGCTGCAGCAGGAGACGAAGCGGGTGCCGGCCGCGCTCCGGGGGCTGCTCAACCGTCGCGTCGCCTGGTGGAACGGGTGCGAATTCTGACAGGACGTCAACGCTGCCGTGAGCAGCCGGAACGGCGTCTCGACCGAGAAGATCGGGGCGCTCGACGACTACCCCGAGAGCGCGCTCTTCAGCGACGCGGAGAAGGTGGCGCTCGAGTACGCCGACGCGATCACCGACACGCAGCGCGAGGTCGACGACGACCTGTTCCTGCGCATGCAGCGGCACTACGACGACGACACCATCGCGGAGCTGACCATGATCATCGCCTGGGAGAACGCCTCCTCTCGCTTCAACCGGGCGTTCCGCATCCCATCGCAGGGATTCTGGAAGCCGTGAGGCGGCCCGCCCCGTTGACGTCCCGGCGGCACTAGCCCCCTTTCGTACCGAGGCATCGCGGTGACCGGGTAGGGATGACGCCCCGGTGCTTCGCTGTCGCCTCGTCACGAGCCTAACCGCGTACCGCACCGGACATGAACGGCGTGGCACATCTGATGCTCTTCAAAGACCGCGTAACCCACTTCGTAGGAACTTCCCAGACACGGAGGTGAGCGCATGCAACGCGACATGAGGCGGAGAGTTCTCGAGATCATCACGGCGGGTGCCATCTGCGGGTTGGCCGTGACCCCGGCCCTGGCCCAGACCGACAAGACGGGTCCCGGCCAGACAGGTGGGACCTCGAACAGCGCAGGCCAGCCGAACAGCACCGGCGAGATGAAGAGCCACGAGGGCTCCACGAAGGGGCACGACAGCTCCATGAAGAACCCGGACAGTGCCACCGACACCAGCGCATCGAGCGGCAAGCGGGCGATGGGCAACCAGTCGCAGATCCGGCGGGTGCAGGAAGCTCTGAAGACCGAGGGACACGATCCCGGCCCGATCGACGGCATGATGGGTCCGAAGACCCAGGAGGCTCTGCGCCAGTATCAGCGGCAGGAGAACCTGAAGGAGACGGGACGCCTGGATCAGGACACGATGTCCAAGCTGGGCGTGTAACGCCGTAACCGGGGCCGCTTCGGCGGGCGCCGCGGCGTCCGTCGAGGCGCTCCAATCGTGGAAGCCATGATAGCGACTTTGCAGTCCAAGGCGGGGGAGCGCGAACCGGTCGAAGCGCCGCTTTCCCAGATGAATGCCTTTCTTCAGGCGCACCGGAGCTGCGGGGAAATATCAGGGGGATGCGATCGCCAGCGCGTCTGGATGTCCTGCGGTTGCGGGGCCACTCTCATCCTGGAAGCTCCCGTCGACTACGCGACCATAGCCTGACGCCAACACCGGGCGGCGTGTATTCTGCGCCTCATGCCGGCTCCCGACCGGGACGTGCCGCTCGCCTCGGCCGCTCGCGCGCTGGCCGCCGGCGATCCGCTTGGCGCGCTGGGCCTCGTTGCGCTGCGTGACGACGCGCCGGCCCTCGCCCTGCGAGGTACCGCCATGGCCCAGCTGGGCGACTACGAGCGCTCGCGTAAGCTCTTCCGGCGTGCGGTCCGCGCCTTCGGCCTGCGCGAGCGCCTGGCCCGGGCCCGCTGCCAGGTCGCCGAGGCGGAGGTCGCGCTCGCCGCGCGTGACCTGAGCGGGCCGTCGCGTGCGCTCGAGGCGGCCGCACGGACGCTGGATACTCTGGGCGACCACGCGAATGCGGTCTTCGCCCGCCTCGTCGCCGCGCGGCGCCTGCTCCTGGTGGGCGACCTCGACGCCGCGGCGCGGCGGCTCGCCACCGTCGATGTTGCTGGCGCGCCGCCGTCGGTGGCCGCGCGTGCCCACCTCACGCGGGCCGAGCTGGCGCTCCGTCGCGTCCGGGCCGCGGAGGCCGCGGCGGACATGGCCCGCGCCCACGCCGCCGCGGTCACCGCGGGCATCCCGGCTCTCCTCGCCGAGGTCGGCCGGGCGCAGCGTGCCCTGTCGGCGCCGGCGGCGCGCCTGATCCGCGCGGGGTCGGTCCGCCCGGTCCGCCTGGACGAGGTCGAGACGGTCTTCGCGTCCGGCGATCTCGTCGTCGATGCCTGCCGGCGCGCGGTGCGTGGCCCGGCCGGCTCCGCAGCGCTCGACGGACGTCCGATCCTGTTCGCCCTCGCGCAAGCGATGGCGGAGAGCTGGCCCGCCGATGTGCCGCGCGACGACCTCATCGCGCGCGCCTTCGAGACGCGCGCGATCGACGAGTCGCATCGCGCCCGCCTCCGCGTGGAGCTGGGCCGCCTGCGCGTGGCCCTGCGCCCGCTCGCCCGGATCGACGCGACCCCGCGCGGCTTCACCCTCGTGCCGGCCGCCGGGCGCGCCGTCGTGGTGCTGGCGCCGCCGATCGACGGCCCCGCCGGCGCGATCGTGGCCCTGCTCGAGGGCGGCGAGGCCTGGTCGACCTCCGCGCTGGCCATGGCGCTCGGCTCGAGCCAGCGGACCGTCCAGCGGGATCTGCGCCGGCTCGAGGAGGGCGGATCGGTGCGCGCGGTGGGCGACGGCCGCTCCCGTCGCTGGCTGGCGCCACCGCTGGGCGGAATCGCGACAACCTTGTTACTCCCCGGGGCGCTGCCGGTCGCGTAGTGTCGGGTCATGGCGAACACACCCAAGACCCGACCAGCCCAGATCCTTCGCGAATACGGTCCCTATCCCGGCATCGACCACGTCCACGGCGTGACCTTCGACGGCGCTCACGTCTGGTTCGCGCGCGGCGAGGGTGTCGTCGCCCTCGATCCGGGCGGCGGCACCGTCGTGCGCGAGATCGCGGTCACCGCCCGGGCCGGCACCGCCTTCGACGGCCGGTACCTGTGGCAGATTGCCGACGGCCGGATCCAGAAGGTCGATCCGCGCTCGGGCCAGGTCGTCGCCACCATCCCGGCGCCAGCCCACGGGGGCGACTCGGGCCTCACCTGGGCCGAGGGCATCCTCTGGGTCGGCGAGTACCGCGCCCGCAAGATCCACCAGATCGACGCCGAGACCGGCGCGGTCCTGCGCACGATCGAGTCGGATCGCTTCGTGACCGGTGTCACCTGGGTGAACGGCGAGCTGTGGCACGCGACCATGGAGGACCAGCAGAGCGAGCTTCGCCGCGTCGATCCGCGAACCGGCGAGGTGCTCGAGCGCCTGGAGATGCCGGCCGGCGCGGTGGTGAGCGGGCTCGAGTCCGACGGCGCCGGCGTCTTCTACTGCGGCGGGAGCACCAGCGGCAAGGTGCGCGCCGTCCGCAAGCCCTGAGCCAGAAAAAGGAGCACGACATGACGACACACGTGACGGGGACCCGCCCGGAATGGCTGGACGCGCGGCTGGCGCTGCTCGACGAGGAGAAGGAGCTCACGCGGCGAAGCGACGAGCTGGCGCGGCGGCGCCAGGCGCTGCCGTGGGTTCGCGTCGACAAGACGTATCGGTTCGAGACCGACGAGGGCGCCGCGGCGCTGCCCGATCTCTTCCGAGGGCGCTCCCAGCTGCTGATCTACCACTTCATGTTCGGGCCCGACTACAAGGCGGGGTGTCCGTCCTGCTCCGCGATCGCCGACGGCTTCAACGGAATCGCGGTGCACCTGGCCAACCACGACGTGATGCTCTGGGCGGTCTCCCGGGCGCCGTTGGAGAAGCTCGTCGGCTACAAGCGGCGGATGGGGTGGACGTTTCCGTGGGCGTCCTCGTTCGGCGGCGACTTCAACGCGGATTTCAGCGTCTGGTTCAGCGAGGAGCAGCAGCGCACCGGGGACGTCGAATACAACTATCGGCGCGAGCCGGCGTTTCAATGGCGGCCGGGTCAGGCGGGCGGGGGCGATGGGGCGGAGGCCCAGTTCGCGGCGATGTGCGGCACCGACACGCCCACCTACCATCGCGACCGGCCGGGCATGAGCGCGTTCACGATCGAGCCCGGCACCGTCTACCACACCTACTCGGCGTACGCGCGGGGGCTCGACAGCCTCTGGGGCATGTACCAGTGGCTCGACCGCGCCCCGCGGGGACGCAACGAGACGGGCGTCTGGTGGCGCCGTCACGACGAGTACGACCGGGGCTGAAGGCTCTTTCCCGGACGACGAGCTCTGGAGCGGGCCGCGCGCCCCGGCGGCGCGTAGGCGTGGCTCCTCGATCACCGGCTCGGCGCGCGCACGGATCGACTCGGTCGGAGGCGCCTTGGTATCGGTGGTACCCTCGGATCGTGACGAGCGCCGGCGCAGTCCTCGCCCGGCCCAGCGGGCATGAAGACCGAGGTGCC
>DATFYA010000143.1 GCA_035315345.1 Candidatus Methylomirabilota bacterium | reverse complement strand
GTTATGCGCCTGGTGGACCTGATGCTGGTCTTCCCGCGCTTCTTCCTGCTCCTGGCCGTGCTCGCGTTCCTCAAGCCGTCGATCTGGACGATCATGACCGTGATCGGACTCACCGGGTGGATGGGCGTGGCCCGGCTGGTCCGCGCGGAGTTCCTGACTCTGCGCGAGCGCGAATTCGTGATCTGGTCGGAGTCGGTGGGGGCGGGCGCCCTGCGCATCATCTTCCGCCACATCCTGCCCAACGCGGTCGCGCCCATCCTGGTCGCCATGACTCTCGGCATTCCCGCCGCGATCCTCACCGAGGCCGGCCTGTCCTTCCTCGGGCTGGGCGTGCAGCCGCCCTACGCGACGTGGGGCAACATCCTCAACGACGGACGCGACTACATCGAGATCGCCTGGTGGCTGACGCTCTATCCCGGCCTCGCGATCCTGGTCACGGTGCTCTCCTACAACCTGGTGGGGGAGGGGATTCGCGACGCGCTCGACCCCCGTCTGCGCCAGTCGCGCGTCGGGCGCGTCGTCCGGCTCGGCCGCTGAATTGACAAGCCTCGCGAGGGCACGGCATACTGTGCCCTCGCCGGCGCCGAAGTGGCGGAATTGGCAGACGCGCACGTTTGAGGGGCGTGTGGGGCAACCCGTGGGGGTTCGAGTCCCCCCTTCGGCACCAAGTACCATCCGTCGTCCAGCCGCGGGCGCCTTCTCTCCGACGGTTGACTCCCCCGACGAAAGTCTCCAGAATGCGCCCCGTGACGCCGCTTCGATGGGGCCAGGCCGCGCCGGAATTCGAGCTGCCCGCCACGACGGGTCGTCCCATCTCGCTCCGCGAGTACCGGGGCCGCGACGTGGTGCTCGGCTTCTACTGCTACGACTTCGGTGGCATCTGAACGCCCGAGCTCACCGGCCTGGGCCAGGTCGCGGCCGCGCTCGAGCAGCGAGGCGCCTGCTTGCTCGCGATCAGCGGCGATAGTCCCTTCTGTCACACCGCATTCCTGCAGGCGCATCCGTTTCCCTTTCCGCTCCTGAGCGACGTGCACCGGTCGGTCATCTCTGCCTACGGCGTGCTGGACCAGGACCGCAACGTGGCCTACCGCTCGACGTTCGTCATCGATCGCGACGGCATGTTGCGGTGGGGGCAGGCGGGCGACCGGCACATGGTGCGGGACGGCGGCGAGCTGCTGCGCGTCGTGGATCTGATCCGTTCCCTGAGGCTGAACTCCTGAGGAGGTACCGATGACCGTTCCCTTGTCCGCCGCGACCCCGTCGTCTGTCGGCCTCGATCCCCGCCCGCTCGAGCGGCTGCAGGAGCTGATCACCCGCCATCTGGCCGAGGGGCGCTATCCGGGGGCCCAGATCGCGCTGGCCCGCGACGGCAAGCTGGCGTTGTTCCGGACCTTCGGGGACGCGCGGATCGACCCGGCGCGCGCCGCCGCGCGCGACGACACCCTGTGGCTGCTCTACTCGAACACGAAGGTCGTCACCGCCTGCGCGGTCTGGGTGCTCGCCGAGCAGGGCGCGCTCCGCTTCACGGACCGGGTGGCCGAGCACGTGCCCGGCTTCGAGGCCAACGGCAAGGGCGACATCACGATCGTCCAGCTCTTGAGCCACCGGGGCGGTTTTCCGAATGCGGACGTGCCCGCGGCCGCGTGGGACGACCACGAGCTGCTGCGGCGCGCGGTGTGCGGATTCACGCTGGAGTGGACGCCGGGCTCGCGCGTGCACTATCACAGCCGCGCCGCGCACTGGGTGGCCGCGGTGCTGATCGAAAGCCTCACCAAGACCGACTATCGCGCGTTCATCCGCGAGCAGGTCATCGAGCCGCTGGGACTGGGGCAGGAGCTGTTCGTCGGCCTGCCGGACGCCGAGCACGCCCGCGCGGTCGACATGCACGAGCCGGTACCCGGAGGGCCGGTGAAGCGGGCTGAGGAGAACAACGCGCCCTTCCGCCGGGCGGGCACGCCGGGCGGAGGCGGCTATGCCAGCGCCCGCGCGATGGCCGCCTTCTACCAGATGCTCGTGGCCGGCGGCACGCTGAACGGCAAGCGCCTGCTGTCGACCCGCATGGTGCAGTACGTCACGCGAAGCGTCACCGGAGATCGGGTCGACGGCTACATGGGCATGCCCATGCATCGGGCGCTGGGCCCGCACGTGCGGGGCACCACCGAGACCATCCGCGGGCTCGGTAGCATCGCGTCGCCGCGGACGTTCGGCCACGGTGGGGTGGGCTCCTCGTACTGCTGGGCCGATCCCGATTCCGGCGTGTCCTTCGCGTATCTCACCAACAGCCGGGTGCCGGATCCCTGGCACAGCGCCCGGCTGGACGTGATCAGCAACACCGCTCACGCCGCCATTCTGTCCGACCGCTAAGGGAACGCGGCGATCGACTGCGGAGGCGTCCCGCTCGGTTGGCGGCTTGTGAAAGTTGTGCCATAATGACGCCGCCCGAGGCCAAAGGACAATAGTGATGGGAGTTTCCCTACCACTTCTCGACGCCGCGCGTCCCGCCGACTCGCCCAAGCCGCCGTGGCTGAAGGTGCGGGCGCCGGGGGGCCCGAAGTACATCCGGCTCAAGGGGCTGATGCGTGAGTGGAACCTCCACTCGGTGTGCGAGGAGGCGCATTGCCCGAACATCGGAGAGTGCTGGGAGGATCTCACCGCCACCTTCATGATCCTGGGCGACGTATGCACCCGCAACTGCGGCTACTGCGCGGTCACGCACGGGCGGCCGGTCTGGGAAGATCGTGAGGAGCCGGAGCGGGTGGGGCGGGCCGTCGCCGAGCTCGGGCTCGAGCACGTGGTGATCACCTCGGTGAATCGCGACGATCTGGCAGACGGCGGAGCGGCCCATTTTGCGGCGACCGTCCGCGCCGTGCGACACGAGGCGCCGGGATGCCGGATCGAGCTGTTGATCCCCGATTT
>DATFYA010000142.1 GCA_035315345.1 Candidatus Methylomirabilota bacterium | reverse complement strand
TCACAACGGGGACCCGTGCACGGCCGCCGACATCAAGTGGAACCTCGAGCGCGTCAAGGACAAGGCGCAGGCGCCCATTCACGCCTGGAAGCTCGCCCTCCTCGAGGCGATCGAGACGCCGGATCCCCTCACCGTCAAGCTCTCCTTCGCCAAGCCATACCCGTTCCTCCGCGTCGCGTTCACCGGATCGACCGGCCGGGCGGCCACGATCCTGTCGCCGCGAGCGGTCAAGGAGAAGGGCAAGGCCTACGGTCGAAGCCCCGTCGGCACCGGGCCTTTCAAGTTCGTGGAGTGGAAGGAGAGCGACTTCATCCTTCTCGAGCGCTTCGCGGACTACTGGGAAAAGGACGCGAGCGGCGGCAAGCTACCCTACCTCGACAAGGTGCTGATCAAGTTCATCATCGAGCCCTCGACCCTGGTGGCGGCGCTGAAGACCGGCGAGGTCGACGGGATCAACAACGTGGCCAATCAGTTCGTGGCCGACCTCCGCAAGGACCCCAAGCTCACCGTGTCGACCGCGGTGGGCGGCAACTGGCGCTGTCTCCACATGAACATCGCCAAGGGGCCCTTCGCGGACAAGAACCTCCGCCGGGCGGTGGCCTTCGCGATCGATCGTCAGGAGATCCTGAGCCGCGTCGAGTTCGGCGAGGGCATCGTGGCCCACGGCCCCATCTCGCCGCCGATGGGCGAGTTCTACGACGCCGCCTTCGAGAGCGGCAAGAACGGGCAGTACTACGATCTCGAGCAGGCCAAGGCGCTCATGAAGCAGTCGAAGTTCCCGAACGGCACCGAGGTGATGCTGCTCTCCGGCAACGCCGACACCGCCCCTCGCCTGGCCGAGGTCGTGCAAGCGCAGCTCGCCAAGATCGGCATCAAGGTCAACATCGAGCTGGCCGACGCCCCCACCTTCCGGCGGCGCTGGCTTCAAGAGCGGCAGTGGGACCTCGTGCAGGTGCAGTGGGACGCCGATCTCGATCCCGACGAGACGCTCTACCCCGAGCTGCATTCCGGGGAAGCGTGGAACGCGGGCAAGTGGGCCAACGCCGACTTCGACAAGATGGTGGAGGGCGCGCGATCCGAGAACGACTTCAAGAAGCGGAAGAAGTTCTACGAGGAGGCGGTGCGGCTCATCGTCGAGGACGCGCCCGTGGCGGTCATGCTGCACCTGAACGAGAAGAAGGTCTTCCACAAGCACGTGAAGGGCTTCCAGATGATCCCGGCCGGTCTCATCGACATGCACCGGGTGTGGCTGGACAAGGCGTAGGGGGTAGCACGAGTCGTATGGACAACCTCGGAGCCCGGGCGCCGCATGCGCGCAAGGAGGCAGGACCATGGGCAAGATGATCGACTGTCACAAGGTGAATCCCACCACCGACTGCCAGCACGTGGTTCGGGGCGCCGACGAGGAAGAGGTGCTGCGCAAGGCGGGTGAGCATGCGAAGGAGCACGGCCTCACGCCGAGCCCCGAGCTGCTCGCACAGGTGAAGGCCTTCATCGAGGACGAGTAGAGCAGACGGGCCCGGCCATTCGCGGGCCCTCTACGCCACGCGAGGCGCCGGGCGCATTTCCGGGCTGCGGCCCCCGTCCGCCACATGCCTGCCGGCGAAACCGTGCCTTGCACGCCCCGCCGGTGAGCTTCACACGTCTTCCGGTATTGCGGCGCGGGCGCGCCGGCAGCAAGACCGACCAGCTTGGCCTTCGGCCGGCCAGCGGAGGTGATGACGATCTCCTCGCCGGCCGCCGCTCGATCGAGCAGCTTCGAGAGGCGCGCCCGGGCGGCACGGACGCTGGCGTTCATGCCCCCACTGTAGTCACGCGGACTGCGTTGCAAGCTCGAAACCCCAATCGGCGAGACATGCCGCCGCGCTAGGACAGGCCGATCGAGCGCGCGACCGCGTCGAGGTGCAGCGTGGCGTCGCCCGCGTCCAGTGAGCCGGCGAGGATGCGCTTGTGCAGCAGATGCAGCGGGTGCTCCTCGCAGTAGCCGATGGCGCCCATGACCTGATGCCCTCGGCGGGCCACGCGCAGCGCCGCGTCGGCCGCGTAGACCTTGGCGGCGGCCACCGCGGCGGGGGCGTCGGGCCGGGCCGCCTCCAGCTTCCAGGCGCTCTCCCACACCAGCCAGCGGGCGCTCTCGACGTCGCGGAACATGTCGGCGCACGCGTGCTGGACGGCCTGGTAGCCGCCGATCGGTCGCCCGCCCTGCCGGCGCACCCGCGCGTGCGCCAGGCACAGGTCGAGCACGCGCTGCGCGGCACCCACCATCTCGGCGCTGCGCGCGAGGGCGCCGAGCCGGTAGGCCGGCGCGAGCAGGGTGAAGCCCGCTCCCGGCTCGCCGAGCACGTCGTCCGGGCGCGTCTCCACGTCACGGAAGCTCAGCTCGAAGAGCTTGTCGCCGGTCATGCTCTCGAGGGGATGCGCCTCGATGCCGTTGCGGTCCATCGGCAGCAGCACCGCCGTCGGCCCGGCCGCCCCGCCCCCGAGCACGATCACGTCGGTGGCCGCGTGGGCGTCGGCCACGAACAGCTTGCGCCCGGTGAGACGCCCCGGCGCCTCGACGCGCAGCCCCATCGCGTCCGGGTCGAGCCGTCCGGACTCCTCGAGCGCCGCGAGTGCGCAGATGCGCTCGCCGAGCGCGAGACGCGGCAGCAGGCTCGCCGCGCGGCGACCGCCGGCGGCGCTCAGCGCGGTGGTGGCGATGACCGCGCTACCGATGAACGGGCTCGGCACGCACGCGTGTCCCAGCTCCTCGGCCAGGACCACCACGTCGCCCACGGTACCTCCGCTGCCGCCCTGCTGCGGCGCGATCAGCAGCCCGGGCCAGCCGAGCGTCGCGATCTCCTTCCAGAGCTCGGCGTCGAAGCCGCGCGCGTCGAGCGCCAGGGCCTGCACGCGCTCGGGCGGGCAGCGACGCGGCAGCAGCGTCCGCGCCGACTGCTGCAGGAGCTGCTGCGCCGGCGACAGCGCGAGATCCATCACGATCGCCTGGGCATGGATCAGCCGCGCACGCGCGGCTCGGCGGGCAGGTCGAGGGCCCGCACCGCGATGGTGGTGCGCTGGATCTCGGAGGTGCCCCCCGCCAGCGTGTGCCCCCAGCTCGTCTGGTACTGGTGCTCGATCTCGCCCCGCAGCCGGGCCCACCGGGAGCCGGCGCGGAGGACGCCGTAGGGCCCGAGCAGCTCCATGCCCAGCGAGAGCACGCGCTGCCCGAGCTCGTCGGCCATGAGCTTGGCCGCGGACACCGGGCCGGTGGCGGGCATTCCGCGTTCGATGAGCCAGGCCGCGCGGTGGAAGAGCGCCCGGAGGGCCGCGACCTCGGTGGCGGCGTGGGCCAGGCGGCGACGCACGCTCGCGTCGCCGGCCGGGACGCCGCCGTCCCGCGGGGTCGTGTTGGCGTACTCGACGAGGAGCGCCAGGATGCGCTGAAGGAACGGCGCCTTGTAGTAGCGGCCCCAGAACCGGTCGGTGTCGAGCCCGTGCAGCAGCTGGGCGAAGCCCTCGCCCGGCTTGCCCATCACCCAGTCGCGCGGAACCCGCACGGAGTCCATGAAGACCTCGTAGTGGTAGACCTCGCCGGTCAGGCTGCGGATCGGGCGCACCTCCATGCCGGGCAGCCGGTTGCTCACCATCAACATGGTGAGACCCCGCTGGCGACCGGACGCGGGATCCGTGCGGGCGAGCACGGTGCCGTAGGTGGCAACGCCGGCGTGGCTCGACCAGATCTTGCGCCCGTCGAGGATCCACTGCTCGCCCTCGAGACGGGCGCGCGTCTCGAGCGCGAGGAGATCGGAGCCGGCCCCGGGCTCGCTATAGCCCTGCCAGAAGGTGGCCTCCCCGCGCGCGACCCGCGGCAGGATCTCCCGGCGCAGCGTCTCGGATCCGTGCCGGATGATGGAGTCGGCCACCTGGAGGCAGCCGGGGAGCGGGCCGAAGGGCGCGCCGGCGGCGGCGAGCTCTTCCAGCAGCACGAGCCGGTAGGCCATCGGCCGCGCCTGCCCGCCGTGCTCGCGTGGCCAGCTCAGGCTGATCCAGCCGCGCTCGCCCAGCGCCCCGAGGAACGCTCGCGAGTGAGCGCCCGAGCCGTAGCCGGCGTCGGTCCCGTCGGCGGGAAATGTCGCCGGAGGATGCGCGCGCAGGAAGGCGCGGACCTCGTCGGCGAACGCCTGCTCATCGGCGGAGCGGCCGAAGTCCATCGGCCCGCACCATAGCAATGGACCCACGGAGGGTCAATCGCCAGGCGGATCCGGTACGAGCGCTCGGGGCCGTCTACTTCTTGAAGACCTGGGCGAAGAACTTCGCCGCCTCCGCCTTGGCCTGCTCGTTCGCCTTCGCGTCGTAGCGCAGCGGGAGGTTGAACTTCTGCCCCATCGCGGTGGCTTCGGGGTTCGTGAAGGCGTGCACCGCGCCGGGATACTCGATCACCCGGTAGTCGGCCTTGGCCGCGTCCAGGTCGGCCTTGAACGTCACGTACTGCTCCTTCTTCACGAACGGATCGTCGGCGCCGTTGAGGACGAGGATCTTCGCCTTCACCGTGCCGGGGGCCGGCGCCGGCGTGTTGAGGCCCAGGGAGGCGTGGAAGCCGGCCACGCCGGCCAGATCGGCCCCCGCGCGCGCCATGTTGAGCACCACCGCGCCGCCGAAGCAGTAGCCCACCGCGCCGATGCGCGTGGGATCGACGGTGGGGTGCTTGGCGAGCTGCGCGCGGGCGGCATCGAAGCGCGCTTCCATCGTCTGGGGGTTCTTCATGACCGCGCCGGAGAGCGCGCCGGCGTCCTTGGGGTTGTCGGCGGTCTTGCCCTCGCCGTACATGTCGGCGATGAAGGCAGTGTAGCCCTGGCCGGCGAAGGCGCGCGCCTCGTTGTGCATGTGCTTCGTGATGCCCCACCACTCGGGCACGATCACGATGCCGGGCCGCTTGCCCTGCTTGGCGGTGTCGTACACCACGAAGCCCTTCATCGTGGTCTCGCCGTCCTTGTAGGTGACCGGCTCCTCCTTGATGGCGGCCAGCGCGGGGGTCGTGAGCAGGAGCGCGAGCACCGCTCCGATCAGCTGCGTCTTCATGGGGTCTCCTTTCGGCGGAATTGAACCACGGGTTATGATGTCGCTCCCTCGATACCGCACGCGCGGTGCCGCGTCAAGACGATGTCGGACATCTCCGCGGCGCCGGGCCATCGTACCGCGTCCGCGCACGTTGCGTCGGTCGCCTTGACAACGTCACCGCCGCACGTGCCGGGTCCGCCGCCGCACTTCCACCGGAGCGAGAGCGAGTTCTTCTTCGTCGTCGACGGCACGCTCGACGTCATGGTCGACGGCGAGTGGCGGCGATGCGGGCCCGGCCGCTTCCTGGACCTGGCGCCGAACACGACCCACACCTTCATCAACCAGACGGACACGAACGTGGTGTGGGTCACTGGCTGGCGACCCAAGGGATTCGAGCGCTTCTTCGAGGATTTCGGGATCCCCGCGACGGAAGCCGATGCGCAGAGCCGGTCGGTCGCCGATGCCGTCGTGCAACGAGTCGTCCAGAACGTCACGAGCTACGGCATGTACCTGCGCGAGTAGGCATGCCTGCTTCGGAAGCACCCGCCGTGGGGCGTCACCCTCCGCTTCGGTAGCGCTTCTCGTGAGGCCCATCGAGCCCTTGAACACCATGCGGCCAAGCGCTAGAGTGACGGCGGCATTCCCGCGGGCGGGCGGAGGGGCGCGACGGGCTCCCCTCTCGCCGCGCCCCGACTCGATCGATCAGCGCCACGCAGGAGGCCGCTCCGCCGATCGGGGTGCGCCTACCCAACAAGGAGGTCGGTGTATGGACGGGCAACGCGTGAATCGCCGGCAGTTCATCAAGGCCACCGGCGCCGGAGCGCTGGCCACCGGCATCGGCGCCAACATCATCGTTCCCGGACGGGCCCGCGCCGCCAAGAAGACGCTCAAGATCCTGCAGTGGGTCCACTTCGTTCCCGCCTACGACGAGTGGTTCAACAAGAAGCTGGCGAAAGAGTGGGGCGAGAAGAACGACACCGAGGTGATCGTCGACAACATCGGCATCGCCGGCATCAACCCGCGGGCCACCGCCGAGGTATCGGCCCAGAAGGGGCACGACCTGTTCCTGTTCAACTGGCCGCCCCCGACCTTCGAGGAGCAGACGGTGGACATGAAGGACGTCTACCAGGAGCTCGAGAAGAAGCTCGGCAAGCCGATCGATCTCTGCGTCAAGAGCACGTACAACCCCAAGACCAAGAAGTACTTCGCCTTCTCGCCGTCGTTCACGCCGGACCCGGTGAACTACCGCCAGGATCTGTTCAGCCAGGTGGGGATGCCCAACGGCCCCAAGACGTGGGACGAGGTCCGCACCGTCGGGGCCAAGATCAAGAAGGACACCGGCCACCCGGTGGGCATCGGGCTGGCCAACGAGATCGACACCGCCATGGCCCTGCGGACCATCATGTACGCCCACGGCGCCCACGAGCAGGACGCCAACGGCAATCTCACCTTGAACTCCAAGCAGACCCTCGAGACCATCAAGTTCGTCACCGCGCTCTTCAAGGAGACCATGACCGACGAGGTGTTCACCTGGGACGCCTCCTCCAACAACCGGGCCATGATCGCGGGCAAGCTCTCGCTCGCCCTGAACGCCATCTCGATCACCCGGACCGCGGAGAAGCAGGACCCGGCGATCTCGGCCAAGATCCAGCTCACCAAGGCCCTCAAGGGCCCGGTGCGGGCCATCGGGCTCGAGCACGTCATGGATTGCTACGTGGTCTGGAAGTTCGCCGAGAACATCGAGGGAGCCAAGAAGTTCCTCGTGGACTACACCACCAACTTCCACGAGGCTTTCGTGGCGGGCGAGTTCTACGACTTTCCGTGCTGGCCCAAGACGGTGCCGGACATCACCAAGCTGATCAGTAACGATCCCAAGGCCCACCCGCCCGACAAGTACAAGGTCCTCGACGACGTGCTCAACTGGGCCACGAACGTCGGGTACCCCGGCTACGCCAACGCGGCCATCGACGAGATCTACAGCACCTGGGTGCTCAACGTGATGTTTGCCAAGGCCGCCAGCGGGGCCGCCTCGCCGGAGGACGCCCTCAAGGAGGCGGACGCCCAGTGCCGGCGCATCTTCGCCAAGTGGAAGGAGAAGAAGATGGTGTAGCGGTCCGGGTCCCTCGCAGGCCAGGTCCAGGGAGGCTCCGGCTCACCGGAGCCTCCCGCCATGTTCATGGCAGAGAGAGAGCGAGCACAATGAGCGACCTCACCGAAGCGGCGCGGCCCGCGGCACGGGTCCCCGCCCGGCCCGGCCGGCTCGACTTCCTGGTCAACCGGCGCGGGTGGCTGGGATCGATGATGATCGCCCCCGCCGTCCTCTACATCCTGCTGGTGGTCGGAGTGCCCTTCTTCCTCGCGCTCTACTACAGCCTGACCGACATCACCGCCGGCAGCCGCACCCTCGACTTCGTCGGGCTCAAGAACTTCCGCGCCATCCTCGACAGCCCCCAGTTCCTGACCGCCCTTCGCAACACCTTCGTCTTCGCCATCGGCTCCCAGGTCCTGGTCATCGTGCTGGCCACGATCCTGGCGCTGGCCCTGATGAAGGACTTCCCCGGCAAGTGGTTCGTCCGCCTGCTGATCCTGCTCCCGTGGGTGGCTCCGATGTCCCTCGGCAGCATCGGCTGGCTGTGGATCCTCGACTCCATCTACAGCGTGATCAACTGGACGCTCCAGGCCGCGGGCCTGATCTCGGCCGACAACTGGCCGATGTACCTCGGCAAGCCGTACCTGGCCATGATGTCCGTCATCGGCGTCCACGTGTGGCGGCTGCTGCCGCTGGCCACCGTGATCCTCATGGCGGGCCTCACCTCCATTCCCCAGGAGATCCACGACGCGGCCCAGGTGGACGGGGCCAGCCCCTGGCGCCACCTGGTCCAGATCACCTTGCCCCTGGTGCGGCCGATCATGCTGGTGGCCAGCCTGTTCGGGCTGGTGTTCGCCTTCACCGACATGATCGTGATCTTCGTGCTCACCCGCGGCGGGCCATACGACACCACCCAGGTCCTCTCGACCCTGGCCTTCTTCACCGGTATCCAGGGCGGAGACCTGGCGGAAGGCGCGGCCATCGCGGTCTTCCTGTTTCCGATGCTGCTGGTCGTGGCCTTCGTCTTCCTGCGCGTCGCCCGGCGCACCGAGGTCGTCTGATGGCCCGGCCGGGGTGGGCGCGGCGGATGGCGGGACGCGGTGTCCATGCGGGAGTGATCGGGCTCTTCACCCTGTTCACCGCGTTTCCCTTCTACTGGATGTTGATCACCACCTTCAAGAGCACCGGCGACCTGCTCAGGCGCGGCAACAACCCGTTCATCTACAACGAGGCCCCCACCCTGGAGAACGTGCGCGTGCTCTTCGAGGACACGCTCTACGGCCGGTGGCTGTGGAACACCGCCCTGGTCGGGGTGGTGGTGGTGATCATCACCCTGGTGCTCGCGCTGCCCGCCGGCTACGCGCTCGCCCGGCTCACCGGCCGATGGGGCGAGCAGATCGGGATCGGGATCTTCCTCACCTACCTGGTGCCGCCGACCCTGCTCTTCATTCCCATGTCCCGGCTCATCGCCTCGGTCGGGTTGCAGGACTCGCTGTGGTCGCTGGTGCTGGTCTACCCCTCCTTCACGGTGCCGTTCTGTACCTGGCTGCTCATGGGCTTCTTCAAGGCCATTCCCACCGACGTGGAGGAGGCGGCGCTGATCGACGGCCTGAGCCGGCTGGGCGCCTTCGTGCGCGTGGTGATCCCGATCTCGGTGGCCGGCATCCTGACCGTGATCATCTTCAGCTTCACCCTGGTCACGCAGGAGTTCGTCTACGCGCTGACCTTCATCTCCACCGCGTCGCAGTACACGGTGAGCGTCGGGGTGCCCACTTTCCTGGTCCGCGGCGACGTCTACTTCTGGGGCTCCCTGATGGCGGGGTGCTTCATCGCCAGCGTGCCGATCGCGATCGTCTACAACTTCTTCGTCGACCGCTTCATCGCCGGCTTCACGGTGGGCGCAATCAAGTAGTAGCCGTCGACCCGGGCTCCGTCGCGCGGGGGGCGCGGTCCCCGTACCTCCTCTCGGCCGGACTCGATGCCGTCATGGCGCAGGCTCACGGCCTCCGTTGGACCGGGAGGGCCGGCGTGACCGCGGGTCAGAGTCCCAGCGGGGTCTCGAGACCGGGCGGGGTCTTCTTCCACGGATAGCCCTGGTGGCTCAGGCGGTAGCCGTAGTCGAAGAGGGCCTGCATGTAGACGGTGTCGAACTCCTCCTTCTTTCCCTCGAACTTGAAGTCGCGATCGATGTAGGCGAGGTTGAAATCGAGCGCATCGTGCTGGGCCGTCACGTAGATGCGATAGAGATCGCCGAGACCCTGCGTGTGGATGAGCGACGTGATGGCGCGGCCGGCGATGCTGATCGTCCGTCGCTCGATGCGCGACCACGTGGCGCCGAAGGTGGAGTTCCGGACGACGTAGACACGGCCCTCGCGCTTGATCTCGCCTCCCATGGTCCGTGCCACGTGGGTCATGCTCGGCGGGTAGAGGAAGGCCTGGGCCGAGGCGCCCCCGTCGACGTGCATCTCCTCGTAGGGCGCGCCGTCCGCCTCGACGCGGATCATCGTCGGGGGGAACACCCCGGGGAGGGCCGACGAGGCCAGCAGGATGGCCCGGCAGAGATCGAGCGCCCGGGGACTGCCGCTGGCCGCGATCTTGCCCATGTTCCAGATGACCGGCTGGCGCACATCGAGGTTGGTGGTGCCGACCAGGAGGATGCGCCCCTTGCCGTGCTCCTCCGCGATCCGGGACAGCAGCGCCTGGTCGATCGATCTGGAGATCAGGTCCCAGAGCGGACGGTTGTCCGCCATGCCATCGTTGGTGACCGCGGCCATGATGTGGCGCTTTTCCAGGATGTCGGCCGGAGTCACCGACGTGTAGATCTTCCTCAGCAACCCGTCGTACTCACTGCCCACGAAGGCGAGCGGGGCGATCAGCGCCCCCGTGCTGATGCCGGTGACGCTCTTGAACGTCGGCCGGTTTCCCGAATCGGTCCAGCCGCAGAGCACTCCCGCGCCGAAGGCGCCATTGTCGCCGCCCCCCGAGATGACGAGCAGATCGGCCGGCGGAGGCGGCCCGGTGTGGCCGGCACGGGCCAGAGCGGCTTCTTCGCGTTGCCGCGCGGCCACCACGTCGTGGACGAACGGCTCGATGTCCACGCCGACCAGGTAGCGGGCGCCCGGGATCCCGGGAATCACGGCGCGGGCGGTGAGCGGCCAGGGCACCGAGTCGAGCCGACGAGGCGGCCGCATGGCGCGCTTCAACCCGAACGCGCCCAGGACGATGGCCACGACGATCGCGCCGCCCCAGTAGAGCATCGTCAGCATCGATGCGTTCCTTTGCTCGCGCCCGAGCGCCGCCGGCGCTCAGGGCAGGCCGGCGGCGATCCGTCGAATCTCCGCGGGCGTGTGCTCCTCGGCGAGCGGCGTGCCCGGCACCGGGACGGAGCCCCGTCCGGCCATGTCACTCTCCTTTGTCGACTCGGCCAGCCCGTGAGCCGCGGGGCTGGCGCGCATGTCGGCCGCCCCGCTCACCCGTTCCGCCGACAATCCGGCCTCGCGGGCACCGGCGACGCAGGCGGCGTCGTCATCGAGCTAGAGCATCTCACCGGCAGCAACCTCCAGCCGGGCGGCCAGGCGACGAAAGGCCTCCGGATCGGCTTGCATCGGCCAAGCTCCGCGGAGAAGATCGCGCGCGCCGAAGATCTCGGACACCGCGGTGAACACCTCGGCGATGTGTTCACACTTCACCGCGCGCGGCCGACGATGAACTGCGTCACGTTGCGAAAGTGACGGGAGCCGCGACCACCCGGCCACATGGCGGCCTGCACCGCCGCCTTCGCTTCCTGCTGCTTGTCGGGAGCGAGCTGAGCCGTCGTCACCCCGGCGAGAACCTCCCAGGCCAGGTCGAAGCTCGGGAAGTCGAAGCCCAGCTCCTCCGTCTCGACAGAGGCGACGATGCCCGCCTCGGCGAGCTGGGCCAGGAGGACGGCGGGATCGGCCAGCGACCCGGGCCCGACGCCGGGCACCGGCGGCGTCGGGGCGAACCGCCCCGCCGTCTGCTGGAACAGCACGATGTCGCACTGGTCGGCGGCCGCCCAGACGGCGGCCACGAGCCGGCCGCCCGGCCGCAGCACCCGGCGCATCTCGCGAGCAGCCGCGCCCCGATCGATGACGTACATGAGGCTCAGGGAGGCCAGCAGCACGTCGACCGAGGAGTCCGCCGCGGGCAGCTGCTCGGCCCGGCCCTCGCGCAGGTCGACGTGTCCGTGGCCGGATTCGACCACCCGGCGTCGGGCCATGGCCAGCATGTCCGGGCTGATGTCGACCGCGGTGACGCGCCCGGCCGGGCCGGCCAGCGCGGCCGCCCCGATCGCCACCGAGCCGGTCCCCGTGCCGAGGTCGAGGACACGATCACCCGCCTTCACCTCACCGCGCCGGAGCACGTGCTGCACGACGGCCGCGAAGCGCGGATCGATCTCCTCGACGTAGAGCTGCGAGAGGCGATCCCACACGCCGATCTGCCATTGCAGGCCCTGTCGCTCCGTGCTGGGGTCCATGCACCCTCCTGGCTAGCCGCGGCCATCGGCCGCGCGAGCGCCCTGCTCGCGGCCGCCTCCGCGATGAACGTCTCGATCTGGGAAAGTCGTCGCACCGGTCATACCCGCGTCCGCCCGGCGCGTTCGATCGTGAGAACCCGCACCGCGATTCACCGATCAGGACCGCGGCGATGGTACCGCGCCAAGCTGCCCCAGCGCCGACAGATTGTCCACCACCCCACGCTGCCTGACGACCTTACCATCTCGAATCTGAAGGATCACCATCTCGTCGAACGTGGCCTTCTTCCCGGTGGGCGGCAGTGGTCCCCATTGGCCATTCTGGGTCCCGGAAATGGTCAAGTGAACCGCGACACGATCGCGCTCGCCGATGAGCTCGTGCACTTCCTCGTGGTAGCCGGGAAGCGCAGTCCAGGCGCCTTCGACCATGGCGCGGACACCCTCGTGCCCCTTGCGAAGGGCGTACGGCCGATAGTCGGAATCCGCTCGACACCTCGGTGGTTCCAAACGACGTCCGTGATTTCGCGCACCAACCGCTTGTTCCGCTCGGTCTTCTGCCCCCTCCCGTCCGCGCGAGGTGGTCGGCTTCGTACTGCAAGGCGTGAACCCCTCCAGCTAGGCGCCACCCATCACCACCGTCACGTCGCGGCGGCGCGGCCGGCGGGGCAGCGGCAGCTCCCGGCCCCAGTAGTATTCGTAGGATTCGGGGATGAAGCGGTTCGAGCCGGCACCGGGCGAGAGCGTCATCTCGCCGAACACGGTGCGCCCGGCGATGCCGTACAGGTCGACCCGAACGAATGGCCAGCCGCGCGCCAAGCGCCGCGCGCAGTCCACCATCGCGGCATAGTTGGGCGGCGGGTCGACCACCTTGCCCGAGCTCGGCCGGTTGACCACGAACGGCGGCCGCTGCCAGTCGGCCGTGAAGATGTCGACGGTCAGATTGGTGGCGCGGTTCTTGTGCACCCGCACGAAGCGCGGCTCACCGCCGAAGCAGTGGAAGCCATACTCGACCGGATTGACCTCGACCGGGTCCACGAGCAGCTTCTCGCAGATGATTCGCGGCGTGATGTGCTTGTAGCACCACTCGCGCATGTTCCAGTAGTGGCTGCGGCACATCCACTGGTTGAGCTGCCAACGCGTCTGGTCGATGTCGAGATCGGCCTTGCGGCGGCAGAAGATGTTGTACCGCCACCCCCAGTTGACCTTCAGGACGAAGCTGTCCGGCAGGGCATCGAAGTCGATGTCCCGGGCGCTGGTCCAGTGACCATAGAGCTCGTTGAGGATGTGCGGCCCGACCCGCGCGGCGACGTAGTCCCGGACCGCGTACTTGTCGGTTACGGCCGTGACGAGGGGCGTGCGGTAGTACAGGCTCAGCCAGTAGAGCTTCTCGTTGAAGGTCTCGGGATGGCGCAGGTTCAGCGGCCGCCCGAAGATGCGCCGGTACCGGCGGGAAAGAACGATCCGGTCCGGGGTCGCATCTGCGAGCACGCCGCGAGCGCGCCGGATCAACGCGCGGAACAGTCGATTCAGCACGGCGCGCTTCATGTGATCGCTGTCGCCCAGCCTACGCCGCGCCGAGCGGGACCGCCACTCCAGGAGCCCGGTGCCCCCGCGGTGCCGGCGGAGAGCCGGAAGGCCACCGCGCGGGCGCTTGCGCCCAGTCGCGCCGCCAGCGCGGTGGAGCGCACCTCTTCGGCGCGCCCTTCGCGCACGAGGACCACGCGCGCCGGGCAGCCCTGGCGGCCCTGGACCTGCGCGCGGCCCTCGCCGAGCGGCCCATCGAGGTGGGCGGCACCGCCGGCCCGCTCCGCGTGCGCCTCGGGCTGCGCGGCCTGCTCACGCGCGCGGGGTTCGAGGTGGTCGTGGCCACCGACGGGGAGCAGGGCGTCGCGATGGTGACGTCCGAGGCGCCCCGATCTGATTTTGATGGATCTGAGCCTTCCGGTGCTCGACGGCTGGGAGGCGACTCGCCGACTGAAGGGCGCGCCCGGTACTCGAGCGGTTCCGATCATCGCCCTGTCGTCCCACGCCATGGAGGGTGACCGCAGCCGAGCCGTCGACGCGCGACTACGACACCAAGCCGGTGGATTTTCCTAGATTGCTCGGGAAGATCCGGGCGCTGCTCACGAGGGAGCCTCAGCGGTGACCTGCGAAGCCGCCACGCTGCTCGTCGTCGACGACAACGAGGCCAACCGCTATACCCTCACCAACCGCCTCAAGCCCCAGGGCTACCGCGACGTCGTGACGGACAATGACAGCCGGCAAGCACTGGAGTGCTCCGTTCACGCCCGTTCGACCTCGTGCTCCTCGACATCATGATGCCGGAGTTGAACGGCCACCAGGTGCTCGAGCAGCTCAAGGCGGCCGAGCGACTCCGGCACATCCCGGTGATCATGATCTCGGTCGTGGGCGCCGCAGAGGAGTTGATCGACACCGAGGAGGTGGGGGCCCTCCCGCTGAAGGGACTACTCGAGCCCGTGCCGACGTTCAACGTCGCGCGGCTGAAGGGGAACGCCTGACCGGCTACCCGACGCTCAAGCCGCACGACTCGACGTCCTGAACGGCTAAGAGGAGAGACCGGCTTCGTGTTTGAGTCCGGTCGGCAACGCGACTCGAACATGCAGCCATCAAACATCAACAAAAACAATTTGGTGGCCCCAACGGGATTCGAACCCGTGTTTCAGCCTTGAGAGGGCCGTGTCCTAGGCCTCTAGACGATGGGGCCGGCCGACTACCGTGCTGCGCGCGCTCGAACTGCGTGGCCTCGGCGCGAGAAACATAAATGGCTGGGGGAGGAGGGCTCGAACCCCCATTACCAGGGCCAGAACCTGGCGTCCTACCATTAGACGATCCCCCAGCGGCGCTGGCCATTGTACGGGGGCGTCATCGGAAGTGTCAAGCAAGCGGCCGCCGGAACAGCGCGGAGTGGTGCTACTGGAGCGAATCCCGGAGCGAGCGGCTCGGCTTGAAGCGCGGGACGCGACAGGCCGGGATCCGGATGGCCTTGCCGGTGCGCGGATTGCGCCCGTTCCGCTCGGCGCGCCGGCTCAGGAGAAACGTGCCGAAGCCGCCGATGGTGACCCGACGGCCGCGCTTGAGCGAATCGAACACGCCGTCGATCAGGGCGTTCAGCGCCCGCTCGGCGGAGACCTTGGAGCCGCCGGACGCCTTCGCCATCGCAGAGACCAGATCCGCCTTGATCATGGGGCTTCATCTACTACGCGAGCCCGCGGGTCGAAGTCAAGCGACCACACGAGAGGTCACGGCGTTTCGACCGCCAACACCAGCTTCCCGCGGGTGTGGCCGGCCACTCCGCGTTCAAATGCGTATCGGGCCTTCGCCAGCGGAATGGTCTCCGCGATGACCGGACGGACCGCGCCAGAATCGATCAACGTCGCGATCCGGCCCAGCTGTTCGCGCTCGGGTCGCACGATGAAGAACACGCCGCGCCTGCCGGGCTTGCCGTGGGCCGCTGCTTCGCGCTCGGGGATCGGCTCCGGCAAGCTGACCAGGATTCCTCCCGGCTTCAGCACCTGCCAGGAGCGTTCGCGCGTGCTGCCCCCGATGGTGTCCAGGACGACATCCATATCACGCACGGACTGCTCGAATGGAACGTGCTGGTAGTCAACGACCTCATTCGCCCCAAGGCCGAGCAGAAAGTCGCGGTTTTCAGCGGAGGCGGTGCCGACCGTGTACGCACCGTGGTAGCGGGCAATCTGAACCGCAAAGGCGCCCACCCCTCCGGCGGCGCCGTGGATCAGCACCCGGTGGCCCGGCGCAAGCCCCGCGTGCTCGAAGAAGGCCTGCCAGACCGTGAGGGCCGAAAGCGGCACGGCGGCCGCCTCCACACGGCTGAGTGTCTTCGGCTTCGGCGCCAGGTCGGCCGCGGGGGCCACGACGTACTCCGCGGCGGCGCCATCTCGGCAGAAAGAGGTGAGCGCATACACCTCGTCGCCGATCGACACGTCGGTGACGCCGGCGGCCAAGCCCTCGACGACGCCGCACACCTCGTGGCCCGGTATCGCGGGCAGGCGCTCGGACCCGTCGCAATGCCTGTAGGTTTCTGCCCACGTCAACTCGGCAGGCGTGATGCCCGCGGCGTGAACTCGGATGAGAGCGTCTCCGGCGACCAATTCAGGCCTGGGCGCATCCTCGTACACCAGTTGCTCCGGACCGCCTGCTCTATGGAGTCGAATGGCTTTCATGGTGGCCCCCTTGCTGACGACACGTCCACTCAGGGTGTTCCCTCCGCCTCATGCTGTTGAGAAGCCGGTGAAACGCTCCCGACCAAGCGGAGTAGATATTCTCGCAAGGATCGACAAGGCCCACGCCTCGCCGCGCACCCGCACGCCGCGTGTAACCATTCGACTATGCAGGCGATTGGGTGCCCTTGCCGTATAATGCCGCCATGCCGCGAGGGAATTCTCGATATTGCGCTCCTGATCCTGTCCGCGCTCGCGGTGCTGGTCGCGGTGGTGGTGAGCCGCCCCTGGTGCTGCTCGCGAGCTCGGGGATGGCGCTGGGCCCGCTGGTCGCGCACATGATCGCGTGGGCGCTCTTCGGGATGCAGCGGATCATCGCCTGGGAGGCCCCCTGATGGGCTGGCACTTCGTCGCGGTGCGCACCGCCGCGAGGCTGGTCTTCTTCATCGTGGCCGGCTGGCTCGTGACGCGGTACTTCCACGAGTAGGTGGCCGTTGGCCTTCGCCGATCTCCGCGCGTTCATCGCCCACCTCGAGAAGGAGGGCTGGCTCAAGCGGGTGAGCGCGCCGGTTTCACGCGATCTGGAGATCGCCGAGATCACCGACCGTGTCTCCAAGAGCGCGGGCGGACGCAACGTGGCCCTGCTCTTCGAGAACGTGCAGGGCTTCGACATGCCGGTGCTCATCAATGCGTTCGGCTCGCGCGAGCGCATGGCCGCCGCGCTCGGCGTCGATCGCCTCGACGACGTCTCGGCCCGGGTCGCCAAGCTGCTCGACCTGCGCATGCCCGGCTCCACGTTCGACAAGCTGCGCAAGCTCGGCGATCTCTTCGACCTGGCCAAGGCCGGCCCCAAGCGCGTGCGGTCCGCGCCGTGCCAGGAAGTGGTGGAGACCGAGCAACCCTCCCTGGCCACCCTGCCCGTGCTGCGGTGCTGGCCGGGCGACGGCGGCCGCTACATCACGCTTCCGATGGTCTTCACGCGCGATCCGGTCACCGGCGCGCGCAACGTCGGCATGTACCGCCTCCAGGTCTACGACGACCAGACGCTCGGCATGCACTGGCAGATCCACAAGGGCTCGGCCGAGCACCAGCGGCTCGCCGAGGAGCGGCGGCAGCCGATGGAGGTCGCCATCGCCCTGGGCGGCGATCCGTGCGCGATCTACTCGGGCTCCGCGCCGCTGCCCCCCGGGGTGGACGAGATGGTCTTCGCGGGCTGGCTGCGCGGGTCGGGCGTGCCCATGGTGTCGTGCCGCACCGTGCACATCGACGTCCCCGCCGAGGCCGACATCGTGCTCGAGGGCTGGGTGGATCCGGCGGAGCGTCGCCTGGAGGGCCCGTTCGGCGATCACACCGGGTACTACTCGCTGGCCCGCGACTACCCGGTGTTCCACCTGAAGGCGATCACGCGGCGCCGCAACCCGATCTATCCCACCACCATCGTGGGCCGCCCGCCGCAGGAGGACTACTGGCTGGGCAAGGCCACCGAGCGCATCTTCCTGCCGATCATCCGGATGATGCTCCCCGAGGTCGTGGACATGAACATGCCCGCCGAGGGCGTGTTCCACAACCTGGTGATCGTCTCCATCAAGAAGCGCTATCCCGGCCACGCCCGCAAGGCCATGTATGCGCTCTGGGGCCTCGGGCTCATGATGCTGGCCAAGAACATCGTGGTGGTCTCCGATCACGTGAACGTGCACGATCTTTCCGAGGTGGCCTGGCGCGCGAGCGGCAACATCGATCCGAAGCGCGACCTCGTGATCGTGGACGGCCCGATGGACGACCTCGACCACGCGGCGATGCGCCACCGCTTCGGCGGCAAGCTCGGGGTGGACGCCACCGAGAAGACCGAGGCCGACGGTATCGGGCAGCCGTGGCCCGAGGAGATCGTGATGAGCGAGGACATCCGCGCTCTCGTCACGCGGCGCTGGGCCGAGTACGGACTCTAGCGCTCCTCCGGACCGCGTGCCCACCGTCCGGCACTTCCTCGACGCGATCAAGTTCGAGCACACCGTCTTTGCGCTGCCCTTCGCCTACGTGGCGATGGTGCTGGCCGCCGACGGCTGGCCGGGCTGGCACGTGGTGATCTGGGTGACCCTCGCGATGGCGGGCGCGCGGACGCTCGCCATGAGCGTGAACCGGCTGGCCGACCGCTTCATCGACGCGGCCAACCCGCGCACCGCGCAACGCCATCTGCCGACCGGCCGGCTCACGCCCGCGCAGGTCACGACGGCTGCGGCGCTCTCGGCGGCCCTGCTGCTGCTCTCGGCCTGGATGCTCAACCCGCTCTGCCTGATGCTCTCGCCGCTCGCCGTGCTGTTCCTGGTGGGCTACTCCTACACCAAGCGTTTCACCTGGCTGTCGCACTGGATCCTCGGCTTCACGGACGGGATCGCGGCCGCGGGCGGCTGGATCGCGGTGCGCGCCGGCTTCGATCCGCCGGTCTACGTGCTGTGGTTCGCGCTCACCGTCTGGATCGCCGGCTTCGATCTCATCTACGCCTGCCAGGACGTGGAGTTCGACCGGCGCCACCGGCTGCACTCGGTGCCCGCCCGCTTCGGCATCGCGGCCGCGTTGACCGCCGCGCGCGTGTGCCACGTGCTGACCATCGCCGCGTTCGCGCTGCTCGGCTGGATGATGGGCTTGGGACTCCTGTACTGGGCGGGCGTGCTGGTGGTCGCGGCGCTGCTCGTCTACGAGCACTCGCTGGTCTCCCCGCGCGATCTGTCGCGGCTCGACATCGCCTTCTTCAACGTCAACGGCTACATCGCGGTGATCCTCTTCTTCTCGGTGATCGGAGGCCGGCTGCGGTGACCGAGACCCTGCACGGCACCGAGAAGGCCCGCTTCGTCA
>DATFYA010000141.1 GCA_035315345.1 Candidatus Methylomirabilota bacterium | reverse complement strand
GTGAACGTCGGACCGTAGAGCCGCACGATCGCCCACGATGCCACGAACGCGACGGCCACCAGGCCCAGCACGGTGAGCAACGCGGCGTGCCACCAGCGGAATCGTCCTCCGATCCACATCGCGTACGGAGTATAGCGAGGTCTCGACGGGGTGGCCGCCCCGTGCGCGTGTCGAGGCGGCGGATGGGACCAAGGCCCTATTGCGGGCGAGTCGAGATGGGCCGTTCCGCCGGCCCGAGGCCCGCGATGGTACGATGCGTCGAGAATGCGCAGTGGCCCGCGACGACGGCGGCGCGAAGACCGACGACACGGGAAAGGAGGGGTGATGGGCGCCGGCGGCGGCACCGATCATCGACATATCGACGAGGTCGCCCGGGCATGCAGCGGATCCTGACCGGCATCCGGCCGACCGGGCCGCTGCACCTTGGTCACTACGCGGGCGCGCTCGAGAGCTGGGTGAAGCTTCAGGCCGACTACGACTGCCACTTCCTCATCGCCGACTACCAGGTTTCTGACTACGCCGACGACCTCCCGCGGGTGCGCGAGGCGGTCTGGGAGGTGGCGCTCGACTGGCTGGCGGTGGGCCTCGATCCGGAGCGCAGCGCCTTCGTGATCGAAAGCCTGATCCCGGAGCACGCCGAGCTCGCCCTGTGGCTGAGCTGGTTCCTGCCGCTGGGCATGCTGCAGCGGAATCCGACCTTGAAGGCGGAGATGGAGGACTTCGGCCGGAAGTCGGTGCCGGTGGCCTTCTTCACCTATCCGGTCATGCAGGTCGCGAACATCCTGTTGCCGCGCGCCCACCTGGTCCCGGTCGGCGAGGACCAGCTACCGCACATCGAGCTGACCCGGGAGGTGGCGCGGCGCTTCAACCGGCAATTCAAGGACGTGTTTCCGGAGCCGGAAGGCCTGGTGGGGCGGGTGCCCCGGCTGGTCGGCACCGACGGGCAGGCGAAGATGAGCAAGTCGCTGAGCAATGCCATCTATCTCAAGGACCCGCCCGAGGTCGTGACCGAGAAGGTGCGCTCGATGTACACGGATCCCACGCGACTGCGGGCCACCGACCCGGGCCACGTCGAGGGCAACCCCGTGTTCCTCTACCACACCGTCTTCAACCCCGATCGGGCCGAGGTGGCCGAGCTCGAGGAGCGTTACCGTCGCGGCGCGGTGAGCGACGTCGAGGTCAAGGCCAAGCTCGCGGCGGCGCTGAACACGTTCCTCGATCCGATCCGCGAGCGGCGCGCGCGCTTCGCGGCCCGCATGGGACGAGTGCGCGACGCGCTGGCCGCCGGCACCGAGCGCGCCCGCCGGGAGGCGAGGACCACGATGGCCCTGGTCCGCGACGCTCTCGACCTGGGGTATCTCGACCGGTTCCACAGCTGACAGAAGGAGAACGGCCGAGGGTGTCCGCCGAGGGACCATCACCGGCCGTCTCATCGACGCCCTGCCGGACACAGCGTCGCGGCGAGTCCGGCGGACCCACCCGGCACGCTGCGTCTAGACGTCGTCGCGCGCCGGGCTCGGCTGCAGCAGCAACGTGGGCACGCCGCAGGTGCCGTCCCGCAGCGTCAGCACGTGCGTGCCTGGCTTGCGGCCGCGGCGCACCTCCGACGCGTCGAGCCCGGCGGCCTGGAGCCGTTCCCGCGTCGCCTGGGCGTCGGGCACGCGCCAGGAGAGTCCCCACAGCCGATCCGGACCGCTGCCCACGCCGGCGGCCAGATCGTGCGCGACTTCCACGATCAGATCGCCGCAGCGGAAGAAGAGCAGGCGCGTCCCCCACGCGGGATTGGCACGGTCCAGGCGCATGTCGAGGCCGAGGCGCGCTCCGTAGAGGGCGGTGGCCCGCTCCGGATCCGGCGTCCGGATCACCACGTGATCGAGGCCGGCCACCGCCGAGGGCTCGGCGACGAGGGCGGGCGAGCGCGGCAGCGGCGCCTGCTCCATGAGGAAGAGGCGCACGCCGTGCGTCCGCGTGGTCGCGGCGCGCGTGCGTCGGAAGCGGCGGCGACCGCCGGTGGCCGCGTCGACGCTCTCGCCCCCGGCGATCGGCTCGGGCTCGAGGCCCAGGCGCGCCAGGCGGCGATGCGCGCGCTCGAGGTCGGCGGTGGCGAAGGCCAGGCTCGCGAGGCCGTCGCCCTGCGCGTCGAGCACTGCGCGCAGCCGCGCCGCCCCCTCGCCGCCGCCCGCGGGCGCCATCAGCTCCACCGTCACGTTGCCGAGCGCGAAGCTGACCACGGTGGCGCCGCCGCCGTGGGCTTCGGCGCGCCAGGCCGGCGCGCGGCCGAGCAGGGTCTGGTAGGCCGCGACCGCGGTGTCGAGGCTCCGCACCGCGATGACCACGTGATCGAGCGCCCGGATGATCGGCGGGGAGCCCGTGGTGGCGGTGGCCATCGGCGCGATACTGCCCCGGCCTCGTCCGACGCGTCAAGGTATGCTAGACGCCGCCATGCACGACGACGACCGTCCGGTCGGCCGGCTGCTGACGCGCCGCGAGGCGCTGGCCCTCCTCGGCGCCGGGGGCGTGGCCGCCCTGGCCGCCGGGCCCTGGCGGCCCGCGTCGGCCGCCGCGCCGGCGACCTGCATCGCGCGCCCGGCGCTGACCGAGGGGCCGTACTTCGTGGACGCCAAGCTCAACCGCTCGGACATTCGCTCCGATCCCGGCGACGGCACCGCCCGACCGGGCGCTCCGCTCCGGCTGACGCTGCGGGTGTCGCGGCTGGCCGCGGGCGCGTGCGCGCCGCTGCCCGGGGCGATGGTGGATCTCTGGCACTGCGATGCGGCCGGCGTGTATTCCGACGTCGTCGATCCCGGGGGCAGCACCGTGGGCAAGAAGTTCCTGCGTGGATACCAGCTGACCGACGGCGAAGGGCTCGCACGGTTCACCACCATCTATCCCGGCTGGTATCCGGGCCGCGCCGTGCACATCCACTTCAAGGTCCGAGCGGCGGCGTCCGGCGGCCGCGTGCACGACTTCACCTCGCAGGTCTTCTTCGACGACGCGCTCAGCGACCGGGTGTTCGCGCAGGCGCCGTACGCGGCGCGCGGCCAGCGCCGCGTGGTCAACGCCCGCGACGGCATCTTTCGGCAGGCGGGCGCCCAGCTCATGCTGGCGGTGACGCCCGCCGCGCCGGGCTACGCGGCGTCGTTCGATCTCGCGCTCGAGACGGCCTAGATGGCGGCGCCCGTGTCCCGCTACCGGCTGACGAGGGCTCGCGTCGGCTCGACCGAGGACCTCGTCGAGGCCGGCGGCTACGGATACGCGCACTCGTGCGTGACCTCCGAGAACTTTCCACTGCGCTCCGCCGCGGGCGCGCGGCCGGGCGACGTGGTGCTGCTGGCCTTCGATCGGCCGGTCACCGCCGGCGAGGTCCTGGCCGAGGCGGCACGGCTCGGTCTCGAGCGGCCGTCGTACGAGGACGCGCTGCACTTCGGCGCGGAGCACCCGGCGGTGCAGGGCGAGCATCCCGTCGTGTTCCTGCACGATCCGTGGGTGGGCTACTTCGGCCGGCGCGACGTGCTGTGTCTCTGGTCCAACGCGGGGAGGCGGGAGCTGGGCCTCGAGGGCTTCGACGACGCGTGGAGCTCGGCCCATCGGTTCGCCTTCATCGCGCGCGGGGAGTCGGTCGCGCCGAGCGGTGACGCCGTCGCGAGCTGTCGAGCCGCTATCCCGAGGGCACGGACCTGAGCGCGGAGGGGAGGGCGTGAGTGCGCGAACGCGACGGGAGTTCCTCACGGCGGCGGCGGCGCTCGCCGGGGCCACGCTGATGCCGGCCGAGTCGTCGGCGCAGGGCAAGGGCAAGCTCGTGCGGCGCATCCCCAAGACGGGCGAGCCGCTGCCCGCGATCGGTCTCGGCACCTGGCAGGTCTTCGACGTGGCGAACAACCCGCGGGAGCTCGGTCAGGCGCGCGAGACGCTCAAGACGTTCGCCGAGATGGGCGGGCGGATGATCGACTCCTCGCCGATGTACGGCTCCTCCGAGGCGGTCACCGGACAGTTCATCGCCGAGCTGGGACTGTCCGGCAAGCTGTTCCTGGCCACGAAGGTCTGGACCAGCGGCAAGCAGGCCGGCGTCAAGCAGATGAAGCAGTCGATGCAGAAGCTCGGGGTCGAGCGCCTGGATCTCATGCAGGTGCACAATCTGGTGGACGTGCAGACGCATCTGGTGACGCTCCGGGACTGGAAGGAGGCCGGGCGCATCCGCTACATCGGCATCACCCACTACCACAACGGCTCACACGGCGAGCTGGAGCGGCTCATCAAGCCGGGCCAGATCGATTTCGTGCAGGTCAACTATTCCATGGCCGAGCCGGACGCCGAGCGCCGGCTCCTCGGCGTCGCCGAGGAGAGCCGGACCGCGGTCATCGTCAACCGTCCCTTCGCGGAGGGCGCGGTCTTCACCCGGGTGAAGGACCGCCCGGTGCCGGAATGGGCGCGGGAGGCGGGCTGCGAGACCTGGGCCGACTACTTCCTCAAGTGGACGCTCGCCCAGCCCGCGATCACCTGCGTGATCCCGGGGACGCGCAATCCCCGCCACGTGGCCGACAACCTGGGGGCGCTGTCGGGCCCGCTGCCCGACGCGGCGATGCGGCGGAAGATGGCCGAGTACTACCGGTCGCTGTAGGAGGTGAGCGATGCCCCGGAACGAGGGTCGGACGTATCGCCACATCGAGGTGCAGCCGGTCGGCGGATCGCTCGGCGCGGAGATCCGCGGGGTCAACGTGGCGGCCGCGCTCGACGACGCGGTCATCGCGGAGATCCGCCAGGCCTTCCTCGATCACCTGGTGGTGTTCTTCCGCGATCAGAAGCTGACGCCGCCGGCGCAGCTGGCCTTCGCGCGGCGATTCGGCGAGCCGATGGAGTACCCGCAATTGAAGGGCCTGCCCGAGTGCCCGCTGATCACGCCGGTGCTCAAGCTGGCCCACGAGACGATCAACTTCGGCGGGGTGTGGCACTCCGACACGACCTACCTGACGCAGCCGCCGATGGCGAGCATGCTCTACGCGGTCGAGCTGCCGCCGTACGGCGGCGACACGATCTTCGCCAACCAGTACGCCGCGTACGAGATGCTCTCCGACGGGCTGCGCCGGACGCTCGACGGGCTGATCGGGGTCAACAGCTCGACCAAGGCGGATGCGTCGAAGACCCGCGAGGACCGGCTGAAGGCCGCCGGCGTCGAGATGAAGGCGCTCACCAGCGAGCACCCGGTGGTGCGCACGCATCCCGAGACCGGAGGCAAGGCGCTCTACGTCAACCACGGGCACACCGCGCACTTCAAGGGATGGACCGAGGAGGAGAGCCGGCCGCTACTCGACTACCTGTTCCAGCACCAGGTGCGACCCGAGCTATGCTACCGCTTCCAGTGGCAGCCGGGCTCGATCGCGTTCTGGGACAACCGCTGCGCCCAGCACAATGCGGTCAACGACTACGCCGGCTTCAAGCGCCTCATGCACCGCGTAACCCTCGCCGGCGACACCCCGCGCTGATGGCGGGCCGGGGTCAGGTCTTGCATTACGACATTTTCGCCGCGCGAGGTGTCTCGTCGCGCGCCACGAAAATGTCGTAATGCAAGACCTGACCCCGATCTAGCGGCCGGTCCAGCGGGGCTTGCGCTTCTCGACGAAGGCCTTCGCGCCCTCGACGCGGTCCTCGGTGGTGCGCAGCAGGGTGGCCAGGTCGTTCTCGAGGCGGATGCCGTCGTCGAGCGGCAGGCCGAGCCCACCCACCACCGCCTCCTTCGCGTAGCGCATCGCCACCGGCGCCTTGTCGGCGATGGTGCGGGCCAGCGCCTGCGCCGCCGACGGCAGCTCGGCCACCGGCACCACACGCTCGACCAGCCCGATGCGCAGCGCCTCCGCGGCGGGGATGCGCATGCCGGTGAGGATCATCTCGAGCGCCTTGCCGCGCCCGACCAGCCGCGGAAGCCGCTGCGTCCCGCCGCCGCCCGGAATGATCGCGAGATTGACCTCGGTGAGCCCGAGCTGCGCGTCCTCCGCGGCGACGCGGATGTCGCAGGCCAGGGCCAGCTCGAGCCCGCCGCCGAACGCGTAGCCGCGGATGGCCGCGATGATCGCCTGGGGACACCGCTCCATCTCGCGGCGGAAGTCGACCCGCCGTCGCGCCTCGCGGAACTGGGTGACCACCGGCGGCTCCAGGAACTCGCGGATGTCGGCCCCGGCCGAGAAGGCCTTCTCGCCGGCGCCCTGCACCACCACCGCGCGCACGCCGTCGTCGGTGCGGAGGTGGGTGAACACCTCCAGCAGCTCGCGGCGCATCGCCTGATTCATCGCGTTGTGCACCTCGGGCCGCGACAGCGTGACGGTGGCGACCCCGTCGGTCTGCTCGTAGCGGATGGCCTCGTACGTGGCGGCAGTGAGCCCCCCGGTGCGTGTGTCGATCGGTTTGTCCGTCATGGATCTCAGTCCTTGCCGGCGACGACACCGCGGCGTCGGAGGTCGGCGATCTCGTGGGCGGCGTACCCCGCCTGACGCAGGACCTCGTTGGTGTGCTGGCCGAGGGTCGGGGGCGGGCCCGCGTCGGGGGCCTGCGTCTCGGAGAAGCGGAGCGGCTGGCCCATCAAGGTGAGGGCTCCCAGCTCCGGGTGATCGTAGGTGACGGTCATCTGGTGGTGCTGCACCGCGGGGTCCCGCATGAACTGCTGCAGCGTCCGGGTGAGCGCGGCCGGGATATCGCTCGCGGTCAGGATCTCGACCCACTCCGCGGCCGGCCGGGAGCCGAACGCCTCCTCGAGCAGCGGCATCAGCGCGTCGGCGTGGTCGCGGCGCGAGAGCCAGGAGCCGAAGCGCGGATCGCGGGCGAGGTCCTCCCGGCCGATCACCTTGCAGAGCTTCATCCAGAACGACTGGTTGCCGACCGCGAGGAAGAACCACTCGCCGTCGCCTCCCTGGTAGAGACGGTAGGTCGGGGTCTCGCGGAGCACGACCTCGCGGCCCGGGTAGTCCACCACGCTGCCCGACTGCAGCGCGAGCACCGCCTGCAGCAGCGAGGTCTGCACGCGCTGGCCGCGCCCGGTGCGCTCGCGCACGAAGAGCGCGGCCAGCACCGCCTGGCAGGCCAGCGCCGCGCAGTAGTAGTCGGTGGGCGCGATGCGCAGGTACTGGGGCGGCCCGCCGAAGCCCTGCAGGGCCATGAGGCCGCCCATCGCCTGGAGCAGCGGATCGAAGCCCGGACGCTCCTTGTAGGGGCCGTCGGAGCCGAACGCGGTGACGGTGGAGTAGATGATCCGCGGGTTCAGGGCCCGCAAGGTTTCGTAGTCGACGCCGAGCCGCTCGACCACGCCGGGACGCATGTTCTCCATCACCACGTCGGCGTCCTTGGCGAGGCGGTGGACGACGGCGCAGCCGTCCGGGTCCTTCAGGTTCAGCGCGAGCGAGCGCTTGCCGCGATTCCAGCCGTAGAAGCCGGGCAGCTCCCGGAACGAGTCGCCCTCGATGGCCTCCACCTTGATGACGTCGGCACCCAGGTCGGCCAGCATCATGGCCCCGTAGGAGCCGGCGATGTACGACGTCAGATCGACGACGCGGATGCCCCCGAGCGGAGCGGTCATTTGTCGGAATGCAAGACCTGACCCCGGACGATCTGCTCGCGGTGGTGGGCGGCGTCGCCATAGAGGGGCTCGAGCGCCTTGGCGCGCTTGAAGTAGAGGTGCAGATCGTACTCCCAGGTGAAACCGATGCCGCCGTGCACCTGGATCGCGTCGCCGCAGACCTTGCGGGCCGCCTCGCTCACGTAGGACTTGCAGATGGACGCGGCGGCGGCCGCGTCGCCCGCGCCGGCGGTGAGCGCCCAGGCCGCGTAGTAGACCGCGGAGTGGCAGTTCTCCACCTCCATCAGCATCTCGGCGCAGCGATGCCGGATGGCCTGGAAGGAGCCGATGAGCTGGCCGAACTGCTCGCGCACCTTCACGTAGCCCACGCTCATGTCGAGGCACCGGCGCGCCGCCCCCAGCATCTCCGCGGAGGCGCCCACCGCGGCCCGGCGCAGGAGCGCATCCAGGAGGCCGCCCGCGTCGCCGGCGCGGCCCATCAGCGCGTCGGTGGGCACCGCCACGCCATCGAGGCGCATCTCCGACCAGCGGTTGCTCAGGTCGATGCCGATCATGGGCGTGAGCGTGACGCCGGCCGCGCGCGGATCCACCAGGAACAGGGAGACACCTTCGGGCGCCCGGGCCGGGACCAGCACCACGTCGGCCACGTGGGCCCACGGCACGAAGCGCTTGAGCCCGGAGAGCCGCCAGCCGTCGCCGACCTTCGTGGCGGTGGCGGTGGTGGAGGCGGGATCCCAGTCGAGCGCGTCCTCGAGCAGGGCCGCGCTCGCGCGCGCCTGCCCCGAGGCGATCGCGGGCAGCCACCGCTCCTGCTGGGCCGCGCTGCCGCCCAGCTGGATGCCGAGGCCGCCCAGCACCACGCTGGCGAAGTACGGGCCCGGATATGCGGCGCGGCCCATCTCCTCGAGCACGAGCGCCAGCTCGACCAGCCCGAGGCCGGCACCGCCCTGCTCCTCCGCGAAGGGCAGGCCGAGCCAGCCGAGCTTGGCCATCTCGCTCCACAGCGCCTCGGAGTAGCCCCGGGCGTCGTCGGCCATGGCGCGCACGTGGGCGGGGGCGCACTGCTCGTCCAGCGCCGCGCGGACGGAGTTGCGGAGCAGGACCTGATCCTCGCTGAACGAGAAGTTCATCGAATGCCTCCGACGCGGTCGGCGCGGGATTCCTTCGGGAGTCCCAGGATGCGCTCGCCGATGACGTTCTTCTGGATCTCCGACGATCCGGCGTAGATGGTGCCGGCGCGCGACCACAGGAACGCGTACGCCCAGGTCCCGTGATCGCCCACCGCGGTGTCGACTTCGAGACGAAACTCCGGCGGCACGCCGTCGGTGAGCTGCCCGTAGGGTCCGAGGATCTCCTCGGCCAGCTCCAGGAAGCGCTTCTCGAACTCGGAGTAGGAGAGCTTGGTCAGCGAGCCGCCCGCGCCGGGGTGCTCGCCGCGCTCCAGCATGGTGAGCGTGCGCAGCGCCCCGTAGCGCTCGACCTCCAGATCGGCCCAGATGCGCCCGAGCTTCTGGCGGGTCACCGCGTCGTCCAGGATCGGCCGGCCGTTGCGCTTCAGCCGCCGGGCCGCGTCCATGAGCGTCCGGTACTGCGACGCGTAGGTGGTGATGCGGGCCAGCGCGCGCCCGCCGCGCTCGTAGCCGAGCGTGGTCTGCGCGATGCCCCAGCCCTCGCCCAGGCGGCCGATCATGTTCTCCTTCTCGACACGCGCGTTGGTCATGAAGACCTCGCAGAACTCCGACGAGCCGGTGATCTGCTTGAGCGGGCGCACGTCGACGCCGGGCTGGCGCATGTTCATCAGGAAGCAGCTGATGCCCTTGTGCTTCGGGACGGCGGGATCGGTACGGGCCAGCAGCAGGCCCCAGTCGGCCACCGCGCCGCCGCTGGTCCAGATCTTCTGGCCGTTCACCAGGAAGTGGTCGCCCCGGTCCTCGGCGGCGGTGCGGAGCGCGGCGAGGTCGCTGCCCGCGTTGGGCTCGGAGTAGAGCTGGCACCACATCTCCTCGGCGGTGAGGATCTTGCGGAGATAGCGCCGCTTCTGGGCGTCGGTGCCGTGCACCACGATGGTGGGGCCGACGATGCCCACGCCCAGGCTGTTGGTCGGCGCCGGCGCGCCCGCGCGCGCCATCTCGTCGGCCACGATGGCCTGCTCCATCGGCCGCGCGCCCTGGCCGCCGTACTCCTTCGGCCAGCCCATGCCCAGGTAGCCGGCCTCGTAGAGCCGCCGGTGCCAGGCCTTGCGCTCGTCGAGGTCTCGGATCTGACGCGGCATGTTCTGCTCGAGCCAGGAGCGGACCTGCTTGCGGAACGCAACGTCCTCGGCGGTGTAGTTGAGATCCATGGCGGGGGCCTCCTCGGGTGGGCCAGGCCGGTCCTGGGATGTCGTGCCGCGGTGCCCCGGTTCTAGCACGCACCCGGAGGGCGGTCAACCGCGCGCCCGCGCGAGGGGATCAGCAGTCGGCTTCGTCGGCTCCCGGCCGGCCGGCGCCGGTGATCTCGTAGAGGCGCTCCTGCGAGCGCAGGGCGGGCCGGCCCACCGGCCGGACGCGCTCCGAGGTGCCGTCGGCGAGGATGCGGCGCGCCTTCACGGTGTCGGCCAGCTGCGTCTCGAGGATCTCGCGGATCTGCCGGTGCAGGCTCGGGTCCAGGACCGGGAAGGCCACCTCGACGCGCCGGTCGAGGTTGCGGGTCATCCAGTCCGCGGAGGCGAGCAGGTACTCGGGATGCTCCGCGTTCTCGAAATAGTAGATGCGCGAGTGCTCGAGGTAGCGGTCCACGATCGAGATCACGCGAATGTTCTCGGAGAGGCCGGGGACCTCGGGGCGCAGGCAGCAGATGCCCCGCACGATCAGGTCGATCCGCACGCCGGCCGCGCTGGCCTCGTACAGCTCCTCGATCACGCTGCGGTCCACCAGCGCGTTCATCTTGCCGATGATCCGCGCCGGGCGCCCGGTCCGCGCGTGCTCGGCCTCGCGCCGGATGCGCTCCACGAAGGCGTCGCGCATCGCGCTCGGGGCGAGGATCAGGTGGTGGAAGCGGGTCGGCCGCGAGTAGCCGGTGAGGAGATTGAAGAGCTGGGTGAGGTCCTCGCCGAACGATTGCCGGCTCGTGAAGAAGCCGATGTCGGTGTAGATGCCGGCGGTCCGCACGTTGTAGTTGCCGGTGGCGAGGTGGCAGTAGCGCCGGATCCCGTCCGACTCCTGGCGCACCACCAGGCACGCCTTGCAGTGGGTCTTGAACCCGGGGAAGCCGTACACCACGTGGGCGCCCACCTCTTCCAGCGCCCGGGCCCAGCGGATGTTCGCCTCCTCGTCGAAGCGGGCCTGCAGCTCGACGAGGACCGCCACCTCCTTGCCGTTCTCCACCGCGGTTTGCAGCGCGTGCGCGATGGGGGAGGCCGGGCTCACCCGGTAGAGGGTCATCTTGATGGCGAGCACCCGCGGATCGGTCGCCGCCTCGCGCACGAACCGGATCACGCTGTCGAAGCTCTCGTACGGGTGGTGGACCAGGATGTCCTGCGCGCGGATGGCGCCCCACACGTCGGAGGTGCTCTCCAGCTCCGCCACCGGACGCGGCGGCTGCTGGGGGTCCTTGAGCCGCGGGATGTCGAGCGCGGTGTAGAGCTGCATCAGGTCCGAGAAGGCGGCGAAGCCCGCGCCCTCGTAGACGTCGTCGGCCTGCAGCTCCAGCTCGTCGAGCAGCAGCGTCAGGATGTCGGCGGGCAGATCGCCGTCGTGCTGCAGCCGCACCGCGTCGCCCAGCCGGCGCTCGCGCAGGCTCCGCTCGATGCCGCTCAGCACATCGGTGGTGCGCGTGGACGGCTCGGGCAGGTCGGCGTCCCGGGTCACCCGGATCGCGTGGCTCGAGAGGATCTCGTAGCCGTGGTAGATGCTCGGCAGGTGCAGCCGCACCACGTCCTCGAGCAGCATGAAGGCGCGTCGGCCCTCGCCCTCCGGCAGGGCGATGAAGCGGGGCAGGGCCTGGCTCGGGATGTGGATGATCGAGAGGCGGCTGTGCGGGAAGACGGACGGCGCGGTCGGCCGCATCGAGGCGATCAGGCAGAGCGAGCGGTTGCCCAGGTACGGGAATGGATGGCCCGGGTCGACCGCGAGCGGGGTGACCACGGGCAGGAGCGTGCGGCGGAAGTACTCGTCGAGGAAGCGCCGCTGCTCCTCGGTGATCTCCTTGGGCCGCAGCAGCAGCACGCCTTCCGCGGCGAGCGGCGGCTGGAGGTCCTGCAGGAACGTGCGGTGCTGCAGCTCGACCAGCGCGTGCACGCGGGCCGAGACCGCGGCCATGGCGGCCGCCGGGGTGAGGCCGTCCGGAGTCGGCGTCTGCTCGCCCTCGCGGATGCGCCGCTTCAGGGCGGCCACCCGCACCATGAAGAACTCGTCGAGGTTCGAGCTGAAGATCGACAGGAACTTCAGGCGCTCCAGGAGCGGCACGCTCGGGTCCTGCGCCTCCTCGAGGACGCGCCGGTTGAATTCGAGCCACGACAGCTCCCGGTTGACGAACTTATCGGAGCCCATAGGCGTTCCTTTTCCTGGACGTCTCGTGAAGCAGCACGCCGTCCCGCACCCCGCGCGTGCACACCACCAGGTTGAGATAGCCGCCGCTGATCATCACGTCCTCGATCACCATCGCGCCGGCCAGGATGATGTCGGCGCGCTCGCCCTTCAGCCCGCGGATCCGGCGGCGCTGACGCGAGGAGAGCGCCTCGAACCGCTCGCGGATCGCGGTGACGTCGGACTGCTGGAGCACGAGCCCCTGCCGGTGCTTGCGCTCCCCCGGGTTCGCGCGCAGGTGGATGCTGGCGAGCGTGCGCACCGTGCCGCCCAGCCCCACCAGCACCTCACCGCGCTCGGCGGAGGGCAGCGCGGCGGCCAGGTGGGCACGGATCTCGGCCCGCAGCGCGCGCAGCTCACGCGGCGTCGGCGGATCGTGCTTGAGGAACTGCTCGGTGGTGCGCACCGCCCCCAGCGGCACACTCCCCGTCGAGATCACCCGGCCGTGGCGCACGCGGCTGAGCTGCAGGCTGGCGCCGCCGAGATCCGCCACCACTCCCCGGGCGAAAGACAGGCTCTCCAGCGCGGCCACCACTCCGAAGCGCGCCTCGTCTCGCCCGCTCAGCACCTGGACCTCGATACCCTCGCGGCGCCGCAGCGGATCCAGCAGGCGCTCCCGGTTGCGCGCGTCCCGCACCGCCGAGGTCGCGATGGCCACGATGCGCGGCCCCTGGGCGTGAGGGGAGTAGCGCTTGAAGAAGCGGTGTACGGCACGGAGCGTCCGGTCGATGGCGGCGCGGGGGAGAGTGCCGGGGGCGCCGCCGCCCAGGCGGGTCGGAACGCGCTCCTGGGCGAGGATGCGATAGCCGGAGGTCGGCCGGATCTGGGCCAGGAGGAACCGGACGGCGGCGGAGCCCAGGTCGACGATGGCCACGAGGTCGGGCGCACGCCCGTCCGCTCGGTTTCCATTCGTCCGTGACACGGGCTCAGCACCTCGTATGCGTGCCGCCAAGCCGGCGGACACGGGCCGGACCGCCCCTGCGGTCTGGTCAGTCGCGTGGCCGGTCTTGGGCAGCCCCGGGAAGGGGTCCTAAGGGTACCACGGGGCCCGGTCGGGCCGGGAGGTTCGGCTTATCTGGAGCCGATATATCTGAGAATCCGCGGCTTTACGAACCACAATAGCTGCCCCGGCATGGACGGGCCCTCCGGCAGGCTCACGAGGGCCGCGCCGCCCTTCTTGAAGGCGAAGCGGTCGTCCCCCTGGTGCATCCCGATGAGGTGGGCCAGCAGGCCCGACAGCGTCGGCTCGTGCCCGACCAGGGCGACCGTCGCGTCGGCGCGAAACCGCTTGAGCGTGGTGACCAGGACGTCGACGTCGTCCTGCCCGAGCGCAGGCTCGATCCGGGGCGTCACCCGCCTGAAGGCCCGGGCCGCGATGTCGGCGGTCTCACGCGCCCGGGTCAGCGGGCTGGTCAGGAGGACGTCGGGGCGCCCGGCGATGCGGGCGAGCCCGCGCGCGGCGAGCCGGAACCGCTGGCGGCCACGCCGGGTGAGGGGCCGGTCGTGGTCGCGAACGCCGCCGGTGCCATTGCGCACCGCGGGCGCGTGACGCACGAGCAGGACCTTCATCGCTTCCCGATTACCACGGCGTCGACGCATTCTCCAAGCAGTCGTGCCGTGCTACCGTTTGCTCCGCCATGACGCTCCACCGCCTCCTCCCCGAGAGGCCACGTCGCGCCCCAGAACCGAGAAAGGATTCGTGCGATGGCTGATGCCGCGCTGCCCACCCGTGACCGCGTCGAGGGGTACTTCAAGGAGCTGAACAACTGGGGCCGCTGGGGCCACGACGACCAGCTCGGCACCGTGAACCTGATCACCCCGGCCAAGCAGGCCCAGGCCCAGCGGCTGATCAAGAAGGGGCGCACCGTCTCGCTGGCGCGCGACGTGATCCCGCGCCCCGTGTACATGTACCACATGACGTTTCCGTCCAAGCGCGAGCGGGTCGACGTGGTGCTCGACCGCTTCGACATGGTCTACCACGGGTTCTGGATCACCCACGTGGATGCGCTCTGCCACGTCGGATGGGACGGCGAGCTGTACAACGGCCGCCCGTTCGCGGAGAGCCTCACCACCGACGGCGCGCTCTGGTGCCCGATCGATCCGATCTTCGAACGGGGTATTACGACCCGAGGCGTCTTCCTCGACATCGCGGCCGGGCGGAAGGAGGGCTACGTCACGGTGGGCCACCCGGTGACCCCTCGGGAGCTGGACGAGGCCGAGCGGCGCGCGGGCGTCCGGGTGGAGCCGGGCGACGTGGTGGTCGTGCGCAGCGGCGACGAGAAGTTCCGGCAGGACAATCCCGACTGGAAGCCCCGCATCTCGGAGCACCCGGGCCTGCATCTCTCCTGCCTCGAGTGGTTCCGGGCGAAGGACATCGCGGGCATCTCGTGGGACATGATGGACGAGCGCCCCAGCCGCTACCCCGGTTTCGGCATGTCCGCCCATCTGGCCATCCCGTTCCTCGGCCTGGCCCTCATCGACAACTCGGATCCCGAGCGCCTGGCGAAGGCCTGCGCCGAGGAGGGACGCAACGAGTTCCTGTTCACCGCGACGCCGCTGCGCCTCGTCGGCGCCACCGGCGCGCCGGCACACCCGCTCGCGATCTTCTGAAAGCTTGCCCGGCGCACCCGCTCGGGACTATCCGAGCGGGGCGCCGACGGCGGGCGCCGATCAGCCCTCGTAGACCTTCTTCAGCTCGCTTTCACCCCACTTCACCGCGTCCTCGGGGGACATGCCCTGCACGGCCTTGGCGAAGATGTCGGTGATGATGTACTTGCTGTAGACCTCGGTGGCCTTGGCGTTCGAGGGACCCGCGAACCCGATCATGCGCGAGCCGCGCGCGGCCACCCGGAAGGGCTTGAGCGCGTCGTCCACCGTGCTCCACATCGGGTGGTTCTCCCACATGGTGGTGGCGCCCACGCTGTAGCCGTTCTCGATCGCGAACCACTTGCCGAACTGGTCCTTGCCGTGGAGCCACTTGAGGATGGCCGAGTTCGCGTCGCTGCAGCACGTGTGGGCCTACATGCTGTCGTGCGGGGAGGAGGCGATCCCCGGCCTCGGTCACGACCACCGCGGATCCTCTTGACGTTTGCTACTGCGGGCCCTACGGTTCTCGCCATGACCACCCTCTGCTCGCGCGCGCTCGGTTCGCTGCTGCTCGCCGTCGTCACCATCGTCGCGCTGATCTCCAATTCGCCCGCCTCGGCCGCCGAGGGCGAGATGCGCTGGGGCCTGCACGTGACCCTCGCCGCCAAGTGGCTCGATCCGGCGGAGACGGAGGCGTTCAGCACCCCGTTCATGGTGCTGTACGCGGTCCACGATGCCCTCGTGAAGCCGATGCCCGGCGGGCTCAACACGCCGAGCCTGGCCGAGTCGTGGCAGGAGTCGAAGGACCACCTGACCTACACGTTCACGCTGCGCAAGAACGTGCGCTTCCACAACGGCGAGCCGGTCACCGCCGAGGACGTGAAATTCTCCTGGGACCGCTACAAGGGCGCCAGCGCCACGCTCCTCAAGGACAAGGTCAAGGAGGTGCAGGTGCTGGGGCCGACGCAGGTCCGCTTCGTGCTGAAGGAGCCGTGGCCCGACTTCATGACCTTCTACGGCACGACCGCCTCCGGCGCGGCCTGGATCGTCCCCAAGAAGTACGTGCAGCAGGTCGGCGAGGACGGGTTCAAGACCGCGCCGATCGGCGCCGGCCCCTACAAGGTGGTGTCGTTCAAGCCGGGCGTCGAGATCGTGATGGAGGCCTTCGACGGCTACTGGCGCAAGGCGCCCTCGGTGAAGCGGCTGGTCATGCGCTCGATGCCGGAGGAGACGACGCGCGCGGCCGCCCTGCGCAACGGCGAGGTCGACATCGTGTACCTGCTCACCGGGCCGACCGCGGACGCGATCCGCAAGACCCCCGGCTTGACCCTGAAGGCGCCGCTGCTCTCGGGGGCGTTCTGGCTCGAATTGCCCGAGCAGTGGGATCCGAAGTCACCCTGGCACGACGCGCGGGTGCGCCAGGCCGCGAGCCTGGCCATCGACCGCCAGGCGGTGAACCAGGCCGAGACGCTCGGCTTCTCGCGGCTGACCGGGAGCATCGTGCCGCGCATCTTCCAGTACGCGGTCCACTTCGAACCGCCCGCGTACGATCCGGCGCGGGCCAGGAAGCTGCTGGCCGACGCCGGGTATCCCAACGGCTTCGACGGCGGCAACTTCTATCCGTTCCCTCCGTACAACTCCATGGGCGAGGCGATCCAGGGCTACCTGCAGGCGGTGGGCATCCGCACCGCCACGCGAACCATGGAGCGCGCGGCCTACTTCTCGGCGTGGCGCGAGAAGAAGCTGCACGGGGTGATCCTGGTCATCAGCGCGGCCTTCGGCAACGCGGCCACCAAGATCGAGCCCTACGCGACCACGAACGGCATCTACGCCTACGGAAGCCTGCCCGAGATCGACGAGCTCTACGCGCGGCAGGGTCGCGAGCTCGATGCGAAGAAGCGCGAGGCGCTGCTCGGCCAGATCCAGAAGCTCCTGGTCGAGAAGACGATCAACGTGCCGATCTACGAGCTGGCGTTCATCTGCGGCGTCGGGCCTCGGGTGGCCGAGGGCGGGGCCGGCCTCATTCCCGGGTTCTCGTACTCGGCGCCCGCGGAGGACCTCAAGCTCAAGGCGCGGTGACGGCGCTCGCGCGATGGCCCAGTACTCCCTCGGCATCGACATCGGCGGCACCTTCACCGACCTCGTGGTCTACGACCACGAGGGAGGCAGCCGCTTCAGTCGTAAAGTTCTCACCACGCACGACGACCCGGCGCGCGCGGTGGCGGCGGGCGTCGCGGGGCTGCTGACCCAGGCGCGCGTCGATCCGGCCGCGGTCTCCCGGACCGTCCACGCCACCACGCTCTTCACCAACGCGCTGATCGAGCGCCAGGGGGCGGTGACCGGGCTCATCACCACCGCCGGCTTCGCCGATACGCTCGAGATCGGCCGCGAGCGCAAGTACGAGCTGTACGACCTGGCCATCGCCAGGCCGGAGCCGCTGGTGCCGCGCCACCTGCGCCTCGAGGTGACCGAGCGCACGCGGGCCGACGGCCGCGTCGCCCGCCGGCTCGACGCGCGGATGCTCGCGGCGCGCGCCGCCGCGCTCGCGAAGGCGGGGGTCGAGGCCATCGCGGTGGTCTTCCTCCACGCCTACGCCAACCCGCGCCACGAAGCGGAGGCGGCGCGGCTGATCGCGAAGCGCCATCCCGGCATCGCGGTGACCGCCTCGCACGAGGTGGCCCCCGAGATCCGCGAGTACGAGCGCGCCTCCACGACCGCGGCCAACGCCTACATCAAGCCGCTCGCCCAGAAGTACCTCGCGCTGATGGCCCGACGGGTATCGGAGCTGGGGATCCCGTCGCCGCTCTTGCTGATGCTGTCGAGCGGCGGGCTCACCCACGTGCAGGAGGCGCAGCGGGTGCCGGTGCAGATGCTCGAATCGGGCCCGGCCGCCGGAGCCATCGCGGCCGCGTTCTTCGGCCAGCCGGACTGCACCGGTCGGGTGCTCGCCTTCGACATGGGCGGGACCACCGCCAAGCTGTCGCTGGTCGACGGCGGTGAGCCGCTCACCGCCTATTCCTTCGAGGCGGCGCGGCAGCGGCGCTTCATCGAGGGCAGCGGGCTGCCGATCCGCATCTCCACCATCGAGCTGATCGAGATCGGCGCGGGCGGCGGCAGCATCGCGGCGGTGGACGAGATCGGGCTGCTCAAGGTCGGACCGCGCAGCGCGGGCTCGCATCCCGGGCCGGCCGCCTACGGCCTGGGGGGCCGCGAGCCCACCGTGACCGACGCCGACTTCCTGCTCGGCTATCTGAACCCGGACTACTTCGCGGGCGGCGAGGTGGCGGTGGACATGCCGGCGGTGCTGGCCGCGGTGGAGGGGCTGTCGCGCCGGCTCGGGCTCGAGTCCACCAAGGTCGCGTGGGGCATCCACGACATCGTCAACGAGAGCATGGCGGGCGCGGCGCGCGTGCACATCGCGGAGCGAGGCCGCGATCCGCGCGACTACGCGCTGCTGTGCACCGGCGGCGCGGGCCCGGTGCACGCCTGGTCGGTCGCCGGCAAGCTCGGCATCGGGCGCGTCATCTGCCCGCCGTCGGCAGGGGTGGCCTCCGCGCTCGGCCTGCTGGTGGCGCCGGCGCGCGTGGACCGGGTCGCGACGGTGGGCATCCGGCTCGACCGGGGCAGCATCGCCGCGCTCGAGGCCGCATTCGCGCGGCTCGAGGACGAAGCGCGCGCGGTGATGGCCGACACCGGGCTCAAGCTCGAGAGCGCCACCGTGCAGCGGCTGGCCGACGGCCGGTTCCTGGGGCAGGGCTTCGATCTCGTCGTACCGCTACCTCCGGGGCCGTACGAGGAAAGCGAGCGGGGGCGGGCCGCGCTGCGCGGCGCGTTCGAGACCGCGTACCGCGACAAGTTCGCGCTCACCCCGCCGGGCGTGCCGGTGGAGTTCATCAATATCCGCGTCGCGGTGCGGGCGCCGGTATCGGGCAGCGAGGTGGTGCTCGAGGGCCATCGCGGCGGCGGTGCGCGCGCCGCGCTGAAGGGGACGCGGCGCGCGTACTTCCCGGGCGCCGACGGCTGGGTGGAGACCGCGGTGTACGATCGGTACCGGCTCGGCATCGGCGACGAGGTGGACGGGCCGGCGGTCGTGGAGGAGGAGGGCTCGACGCTGGTGGTGGGGCCGGGCGCCACCGCGCGCGTGGCCGAGAGCGGGAACATGGTGATGACGCTGGGGCGGCCATGACGGCGCAATTCGACGCGATCACGCTCGAGGTGCTGTGGACCCGGATCATCTCGGTGGTCGACGAGGCTGCGAAGGCGATCGTGCGCACCTCGTTCTCCACGCTCTCCAACGAAGCCAACGACTTCGCCTGCGTGCTCACCGACGCGCGCGGGTTCGCGCTGGCCCAGAACTCGGGGAGCATCCCGTCGTTCATCGGCACGCTGCCCGCCACCGTGCGGCACTTCCTCGCCGGCATCGGGCAGGAGCACATGCGCCCGGGCGACGTGCTCATCACCAACGATCCGTGGCAGGGCACCGGGCACATGAGCGACGTCTGTCTGGTGAAGCCGATCTTCCTGCAGAAGGAGGGCGCCCCGCCGCGGCTGGTGGCCTTCTCGTCCACCACGGCGCACATGCCCGACATCGGCGGCCGCATCCGCGCCATCGAGGCGCGCGAGCTGTTCGAGGAGGGCTTCCACATCCCGCTCACCCACCTGATCCGGGCGGGGCAGGTGGACGAGACCCTGCTCGCCCTGCTGCGCGCCAACGTGCGGACGCCCGACCAGACCGTCGGCGACATCTGGGCGCAGGTGAGCGCCAACGAGCTGATGGAGAACCGGGTGCGGCGGCTCATGGCGGAGTACGGGCTCGACACGCTCGAGGGCCTGGCCGACGAGCTCTTCTCCCGCTCCGAGCGCGCGATGCGGAGCGCGATCCAGGCCGTTCCCGACGGCACCTATCGCTTCGGCATCGAGACCGACGGCTTCGAGGCGCCGTACCGCTTCCGCGTCGCGCTCACCGTGCGGGGCGACGAGATCGTCGCCGACTTCACCGGTACCTCGCCGGCCCAGCCGCGCGCGATCAACTGCGTGCTGGCCTACACCTACGCCATGACGGCCTATGCGGTGCGCTGCGCGCTGCTGCCCGGGCTCCCCAACAACGAGGGCATGTACCGGCCGGTGACGGTGCAGGCGCCCGAGGGCTGCCTGCTGAACCCCAAGTTCCCGGCCGCGGTGGTGAGCCGCGCCCAGACTGGCCACTACGTGCCGATCCTCATCCTGGGCGCGCTGCACCAGGTGATCCCCGACCGGGTGGCCGCGGCGGCCGGGTCGCCGCTCTGGGCGGTCGCGCAGTCCGGCGTGCGCGACGACGGCCGGCCCTACACCACGGTGCTGTTCTTCAACGGCGGCATGGGCGCGACCGCGGGCAAGGACGGCGAGCACGTGCTCTCGTGGCCCAGCAACATCTCGAGCACGCCGGTCGAGGTGGCCGAGCGCAACAGCCCGCTCTTCTTCCACTACAAGCGCATGCGCCCCGGCTCCGGCGGGCGCGGCCGCTTCCGGGGCGGGCTCGGGCAGGACATGCTGATCGAGAGCGAGTCTCGACGTCCCATCGTCATCAGCTTCATGGCCGAGCGCACCCGCTTCCCCGCGCCGGGGCTCGCCGGCGGCGGCGCGGGCGGCCTCGGGGCGATCCGGATCAACGGCCATGCGATCGATCACCGGCGCCAGCACGTGCTCGAGCGCGGCGACCGCGTGCT